>CALMPQ010000110.1 GCA_937872005.1 uncultured Propioniciclava sp. | reverse complement strand
ACGGTTCGCGGCCCGGCGGATGTCGTAGGCTGACGTGATGCCCCGAGACACCACTCGCCGCTCCAACCCCGGCGCCGTCGTGCTGGGGCTGCTGTGGTTCTTGGGCGGGCTGGTGCTCGCCGCGGCCGGCCTGCTGCGCCTGGTGCCGTCGCTCCATGCGTTGGGGGCGATCGCGCTCGTCGCCGGCGCCATCGGGCTGGTCGTGGCCTTCCTGCCCACCACCACGGTGTCGTTCTGGACCGGTCTGGTGCCCAGCGCTCTGCTGGTGGGGTTCGGCGCGGTGCTGGTGCGGTTCCCCGATCTGACGCCGCAGCCGGTGGCGCTGCTGGCAGCCCTGGCGTTCCTCGCCTCGGGGGTGGTGCGGCTCGGCGCCGCCCGTGAGTTCGTCGACGCCTGGCGCCCGTTGCTCGTCGGGGGACTGGTCTCGGTGTTCCTCGGGTTCACGCTCATCGCCGACGTGCTGGACCCGACCACGACGGGGGTCGCCTTCCTGCTGGGGTGCGACCTCATGGTCGTGGGTGCGGTCCTCATGCTGACCGCGAACCGCTGAGCGGTCAGCCCCCGCGCCGTCGCAGGGTCCACCACCCGATGAGCGCGGCGACCGCGCCGATCACGGCCCCGCCGAGCGCATCGCTCAGGTGGTGCATGCCCAGGTAGAGCCGGGACGCCCCGACCAGCAGTGGCCACGCCACCAGCGCCAACCCCACGCCCAGCCTGGCTGCGCGGGGGGCGTCCGAGGACCAGGTGAGCAGCGCGAAGCTGAGCATGAGGCAGACGGAGGCGCCGACGTGGCCGCTCGGGAAGCTCGCGTCGGGCAGGCCGAAGTCCATCTGCTCGACGCCCTCGGGACGAGCCCGACCGACGAGCAGCGCGGCGCTCTGGTAGACCAACGCCTCCAGGGCGACCGAGACGAGCGGCACCAGCGCCAGCCACCACTGGCCGGTGCGCCGCCGCAGCACCCAGAACGCGATGAGCGCCGTCACCGGCGCGCCGACCACCCCAGCCGCGTGCGAGACCACGGAGGCAGCGAGGTCGAGGGCCGGCGTCCGGGTGGCCTGGAGGGACTGGTTGAGGGCGGCCTCATTCTTGAGGCCCCCGAAGGGCAGCACGTACTCGCCGACCACGAAGGCCACGGCGAGCAGGACCAGGGCGGGCAGCAGGCCGCGGACGAACAGGTCCCGGGCGTAGCTCCGCTTGCTCGGCGCGGAGGCGTCGAGGCGGTAGCGGTGCAGGAAGGCGTTCACGCGAGGCGCGCCCGCCCGAGGGCGACGAGGTCGCGCACCTCGTCGAACACCCCGTTCGGCAGGTCGGCCACCGGCCACCAGCGCACGTGGTGCGATTCCTCCGACAGGGTGAGCTCGGCGCCGGGTTCGGCGCGGCCGACGAACCGGACGTCGAGGTGCCGGGTCAGCTGCGTGAAGCCGCGGCACGTGATCGGGTGGCAGTCGAGCATGACGGGGGAGGGGTCGAGGTCGACGGCCAGACCGAGCTCCTCGCGCACCTCGCGCTGGGCCGCCGCCACCAGCGACGCGTCGGTGGCCTCGCTGTGGCCACCCGGCTGCAGCCACGCGCCGACGATGCGGTGCAGCACCAGCGCGACGTGGGCCAGGTTGTGGTCGAAGACGATCGCCGAGGCCGTGAGGTGTCCGGGCGTGCATGACCGGGCACACGCGTCGGACCGAGCGGCCAGGAACGCCAGGTAGGCCTGCGCCAGCGCCGCCTGGCCGGGGGTGGGGGCGTCCCAGCTGGTCAGGGTGGCGACGGCGTCGGCGTGCAGGTGGGGCGCGTCAGGCATGCGCGACCAGCAACTCGGCGAAGGTGAGGGCCTGGCGGTTCTGCAGATCCTGCAGCTGGGTGCGGCAGGAGAACCCGTCGGCGAGCACGATCGCGTCGGGCGCGGCCTCCAGCGCGGGGCCGAGGTTGGTCTCGAACACCTTCACCGAGAAGTCGTAGTGTCCGGCGATCATCCCGTGGTTGCCGGCCAGCCCGCAGCAGCCGGCGACACGGACGATGGTCGCGCCCGACGAGGCCAGCAACTGGGCCTCGGCGGCCCAGCCCATCACGGACGCCTCGTGGCAGTGCGGCTGCGCGACCACCGTGTGGCCGGTGAGGTCGGGCATGGTGAAGTCGGCGTCCTCGGCGAGGAGCTCCGCCAGCGTGCGGACGTGCGACGCGACCTCGGCCACGCGCGGGTCGTCGTGCAGCAGCTCGAGGGCGTCGGAGCGCCACACGGCCAAGCAACTCGGCTCGGTGCCGACGATCTTCACTCCCCGCGCCACGTACTCGTGCAGCACGTCGGTGGCGTTGCGCAGTTCCTTGACCGCACCGTCGAGCTGGCCCGTGGTGATCCAGGTCAGGCCGCAGCAGGCCTTGCGCTCGAGCAGGCGGGGCGTCCACCCGTGGTCGATGAGCACGGCGGCGGTCGCGACGACGTGGTCGCCCTCGAAGGCATCGCTGAACGAGTCCACCCAGAGCACGACCTCGCCCTTCGTTCCCCTCTGCCCGCGGGTGGTGCGGCGCACGGCGGCGCGGTTCGAGCCGGCCGCGAAACGGGGCATGCCGCGGTGCTGGTCGATGCCGGCGACGAGCTTGAGCACGTTGTTGATGCCGGGGGTCTGCATGACGAGGTTCATCAGGCGTGGCAGCACGGGGTTGCTGGAGACCAGGCGCCCCCACATCGGCAGCAGACCCATCGTGTAGTGGTCGCGGGGCCGGACTCGCCCCTTGAAGGCCTCGTACTGCACCCGCGACTTGTAGGCGGCCATGTCGGTGCCGGTGGGGCAGTCCCGCGAGCAGCCCTTGCAGGAGAGGCACAGGTCGAGGGCCTCGTGCACCTCGGCCGAGCGCCAGCCGTCGGTGACCAGGGTGCCGTTGACCATCTCCTGCAGGATGCGGGCGCGGCCGCGGGTGGAGTCCTTCTCCTCGCGGGTGGCCTGCCAGCTGGGGCACATCACGTTGGAACCGGTCGAGGCCACGCACTTGCCGACGCCGGTGCAGCGGTGCACGTCGTCGACGAACTGCCGGTGGGTGCGGAACAGCGGCGAGCGCCGCATCTGCGGGGCGCGCAGGTCGGCGTCAATCGGCACCGGGTCGACCAGGACGCCGGGGTTGAGCAGGTTCTCGGGGTCGAAGATGGCCTTGACCTGGGCGAACAGGTCGAGCGCCTCGGGGGAGTACATCCGGGGCAGCAGCTCGGACCGGGCCCGCCCATCGCCGTGCTCGCCCGACATCGACCCGCCGTAGGACGCCGCGAGGTCGGCCGCCTCCTCGATGAACGCCCGGTAGCGGGCGGGACCGTCGGCGACCTGGGTGAGCGGGAAGTCGATGCGGCAGTGCACGCAGCCCTCGCCGAAGTGGCCATAGGGGAGTCCGTGCAGGTCGTGCTTGCGCAGCAGCGCGTCGAAGTCGCGCAGGTAGTCGCCGAGCTTCGCGGGCGGCACGGCGGCGTCCTCCCAGCCCGCGTGGGCGGGCCGGTCGAGACTGACGCCTGCCAGCCCGGCGCCGTCCGACCGGATCTTCCACAGGGACGCCGTGATGGCCGGGTCGGTCACCACCCAGCCTTCGAGGCAGCCGGACGCCGCGACGAGTTCGTCGGCCCGGACGCGCAGGGAGCCGGCGTCGTCCGAAACGAGTTCGACGAACACCCAGCCCTCGCCCGCGGGCAGGGCCGGTACGGCGGCGTCCCCGAAGGTGCGGCGCACGACGTCGACGATGCGGGCGTCCATGCCCTCGACGGCGGTGGGGGAGAACGGCAGGATCGCCGGCATCGCGTCGGCCGCCTCGGGCATCGACGGGTAGCCGAGGGCGACCATGACCTTGTGCGGGGCGTCCGCAACGAGGCGGACCGTGGCCCGGGTGATGACCGCCAGCGTGCCCTCGCTCCCGGAGAGGAACTTGGCGACGTCGAAGCCGTTCTCGGGCAGCAGCCACTCCAGCGAGTAGCCCGACACCTGGCGGGAAAACGTGCCGAACTGGGTGCGGATGGTGCCCAGGTTCGCCATCACGAGGTCATGCAGTGCCGTCAGGGTCGGTGAGTCGGACGCCGTGAGGTCGGCCCGGCTGTCGAGCGAGAGACGCTCTCCGGTGCCCGTGACGACCTCGAGGGCGACGACGTTGTCGGAGGACCGCCCATAGCCCAGGGCCCGAGGCCCGCAGGCGTTGTTGCCGATCATGCCGCCGATGGTGCAGCGGGAGAACGTCGACGGGTCGGGGCCGTAGCGCAGGCCGACGCGCTGCGCCTCGCGGCTCAGGACGTCCTGGACGACGCCGGGGTCGACGACCGCCGTGCGGGTGTCGGCGTCGATCGCGTGGATCGTCGTGAGGTGGCGTGCGACGTCGACCACGACGCCGGGGCCGACGGCGTTGCCGGCGCAGGAGGTCCCTGCGCCGCGGGTGGTGAGGGGCACCCCGGCCGCGCGGGCGGCGTCCAGCACGGCTTCGAGCTCACCGACCGACCGGGGGTGGGCGACCCCCTGCGGGACCACGCGGTAGAGGGAGGCGTCGGTGGAGTACAGAGCCCGCGTGAGGGTGCTGTCGTCCAGGCCCGGGATGGTGTCGGCGGCGACGGTGGTCACCCGGGTCAGTCTGCCACCTTGTTGACGGCGGCCATCGCACGTCCCAGTGCCTCGAAGTCGCCGGGGTCGATGACGTCGACGAGCACCTCGCGGACCGACTCGACGTGGGTGGGGGCGGCTGTCTCGAGGAGGTCGTAGCCCGTGTCGGTGAGGATCGCGATCACGCCACGCCGGTCGTCGGGGCAGGGGACCCGCGTGAGGAGGTGCTTCTTCTCCATCCGGGCGACCGTGTGGGTGAGCCGCGAACGCGACTGGCGGGCGGCCTCGGCGAGGTCGCTCATCCGCATCTGCCGGTCGGGGGCTTCGGAGAGGCGGACCAGGATCTCGTACTCGCCCAGGTCGAGCCCGAAGGGGCGGAGCACCGAGTCGAGGTGGGCGTCGATGCGGGCCACCCCGTCGAGCCAGGCCCGCCAGACCTTCTGCTGGTCGGCGGTGAGCCAGCGGGCCGCAGCGGTGGTGGACATGTTCTCCATCATAACGGGGTTTGACGGTTCAATCGTCGGCATCGTCCCTCTACACTGCAACGAACCAGTACAGGTGGGCGCCGGGCCACGCCTGGGACAAGGACCGACGATGACCGACATCCAGACTCTGCTGGACAACCGGCCGCCGACCGTGGGGGCGATGTTCAACGGGCGCGTGGCCGCCACGCCCGACAACGAGGCCATGCGCTACCCGGATGCCAACGAGAACTGGGTGAGCCTCACGTGGGCGCAGATGCGCCAGGTGGTGTGGGAGATCGGGGCAGGCCTGCTCGCGCTCGGCCTGCAGCAGGAGGAGCGCGTCGCGATCGCCTCCAGCACCCGTTACGAGTGGGTGCTGCTGGACCTCGCCATCAACTGCGCCGGTGGGGCGACGACGACCGTGTACCCCAACACCACCGGGCCCGAGTTCGCCCACATCATCACCCACTCCGCCAGCAAGTACTTCGTCGCCGAGAACACCGAGCAGCTCGAGAAGCTGCGCGAGCTCGTGCCGGGGGACCAGGTCCGCGAGGTGATCCTGCTGGACGGCTCCGCTGAGGGCACGATCAGCAAGGAGCAGCTGCGGGAGAAGGGGCGCGCCCTGCTGGCCGAGAACCCCTCGGCCATGGACGACGCGGTGGCGGCGACGAACCCCGGCACGCTGGCCACCCTCATCTACACCTCCGGCACCACGGGCCTGCCCAAGGGCGTCGAGCTGACCCACTCCAACTGGACCTATGAGGGTGTGGCCATCGACAGCCTCAACATCATCGGGCCCGACTCGCTCCAGTACTTCTGGCTGCCCCTGAGCCACGTGTTCGGCAAGGCCGTCATGATGATCCAGCTGCAGGTCGGCTTCGCGTCGGTGGTCGACGGGCGCCTCGACAAGATCGTGGACGGGCTCGGGGTCACGCACCCCACCTTCATGTGTGGCGCGCCGCGCATCTTCGAGAAGGTCCGCAACGCGGTGAAGGCCAAGTCGGCCGGCGGGGTGAAGGGCCAGATCGCCCGCTGGGCGTTCGCGGTGGGGCGCGAGTCGAACCCCTACCGCCTCAAGGGCGAGAAGCTGCCCGGCGCGCTCGGCGTCAAGTACGCCATCGCCAACAAGCTCGTCTTCAGCAAGCTGCAGGAGCGCCTCGGCGGTGAGATCGACTTCATGATCTCGGGCGCGGCCAAGCTCAGCTCGCAGGTGCAGGAATGGTTCTACTCGGCCGGCATCGTGATCGTCGAGGGGTACGGCTCGACCGAGACCTCGGCCGTCGCCACGGTCAACGTGCCCCGGACCCCGCGCTTCGGCACGGTCGGCCCCGCCCTGCCCGGCACCGAGATCCGCATCGCCGAGGACGGTGAGGTGCTGATCAAGGGCCCCGGCATTATGCGCGGTTACCACAAGAACCCCGAGCAGACCGCCGAGGTCCTGGTCGACGGGTGGTACCACACCGGCGACATCGGTGAGCTGGACGCCGACGGTTACCTGCGCATCACCGACCGCAAGAAGGACCTGATGAAGACCTCGGGTGGCAAGTTCGTCGCCCCGCAGAAGGTCGAGGGTGCGATGGCGGCCAACATCCCCTACGTGTCGCAGGCGGTCGCGGTGGGCGATGGCAAGAAGTACATCTCGGCGCTGTTCACCATCGACCCCGGTGCGATGGAGAGCTGGGCCCAGCGCCACGGCAAGGAGGGCATGAGCTACGCCGAGCTGACGCAGCTGCCCGAGTTCCGGCAGTCGATCGACCGGTTCCTCGAGCGGGCCAACGCCAAGCTCGAGCGCTGGGAGACGGTCAAGCGGTACGCCGTGCTCGACCACGAACTCACGGTCGAGGAGGGCGGCGTCACGGCGAACATGAAGCTGCGCCGCAGCGCGATCGCGAAGCGGTACGCCGACCTCGTCGAGTCCCTCTACGACGCTGAGGACGAGGACTGAGTGGAGCCGTACCAGGTACGCGTGCCCCTGCGTTGGGTC
>CALMPQ010000109.1 GCA_937872005.1 uncultured Propioniciclava sp. | reverse complement strand
AGGGGCTCATCCCGAAGATCAGCAAGTCTATGCTCGCCAAGGATCCCGACGCCATGCAGCCCCACGTGCGGGCCTTCGTCGAGCGCGCTGTCGTGTTCGGTACCTGCCCCGACTGCGGCGGAACCCGCCTCGCCGAGGGAGCCCGCACGGCCAAGCTGCACGGAATCTCGATCGCCGACGCGTGCGACATGCAGGTCTCCGACCTCGCCGCCTGGGTGCGCGACCTCGACGAGCCCTCGGCCGCGCCGCTGCTCGCGGGCCTGCAGCACCTGCTCGACTCGTTCGTGAACATCGGCCTGGGCTACCTGTCGCTGGCGCGTCCCTCGGGGTCGCTGTCGGGCGGCGAGGCGCAGCGGTTGAAGATGATCCGCCACCTGGGGTCGTCACTGACCGACGTCACCTACGTCTTCGACGAGCCGACCGTCGGGCTGCACCCCCACGACATCGACCGGATGAACGAGCTGCTCGTCCAACTGCGCGACAAGGGCAACACCGTGCTCGTCGTCGAGCACAAGCCCGAGGTGATGGCGATCGCCGACCACCTGGTCGACCTCGGCCCCCGCGCCGGCTCCCACGGCGGCGAGGTCGTCTTCGAGGGCGACCTGGCCGGGCTGAGGGCGTCCGACACCCTGACCGGACGCCACCTCGATGACCGGGCCTCCCTGAAGCAGACGGTGCGCAAGCCGACGGGAAAGCTGGAGATCCGTGGGGCGTCGGAGAACAACCTGCAGGGCGTGGACGTCGACGTGCCCACCGGCGTGCTCGTCGTCGTGACCGGCGTGGCCGGGTCGGGCAAGAGCTCGCTGATCCACGGGGCGCTGGGCAAGCGCGAGGGCGTCGTCACGGTCGACCAAGGCGCGATCAAGGGGTCGCGCCGCTCCAACCCGGCGACCTACACCGGGCTGCTCGAACCGATCCGCAAGCAGTTCGCCAAGGTCAACGGTGTGAAGCCCGCCCTGTTCAGCGCCAACTCCGAGGGCGCGTGCCCCACCTGCAACGGCGCCGGGCAGGTCTTCACCGAGTTGGGCTTCATGGAGACGGTCGCGAGCACCTGCGAGGAGTGCGAGGGCAAGGGCTTCCGGCCCGAGGTGCTCGAGTTCAAGCTCGGCGGTCGCGACATCCGGCAGGTGCTCGACATGGCCGTCGACGAGGCCGTGGTGTTCTTCGCCGAGGGCGAGGCCAAGCTGCCCGCCGTGCACACGATCCTGAAGCGGATGGCCGAGGTCGGCCTGGGCTACGTGCACATCGGCCAGCCGCTCAACACCTTGTCGGGCGGCGAGCGCCAGCGGCTCAAGCTCGCCACCCACATGGGGGAGAAGGGCGGCACGTACATCCTCGACGAGCCCACTTCCGGCCTGCACCTGGCCGACGTCGCCCAGCTGCTGGGCCTGCTCGACGGGCTGGTGGCCTCGGGCAAGAACGTCATCGTGATCGAGCACCACCAGGCCGTCATGGCCCACGCCGACTGGATCATCGACCTCGGCCCCGGCGCCGGCCACGACGGCGGACGCGTGGTCTTCGAGGGGACGCCCGCTGACCTCGTCGCCGACGGCTCAAGCCTGACCGCCCAGCACCTGGCCCGCTACATCGGCCGCTCGGCGCACTGACTGGACGCCTCAGGCGGCCTGCAGCAACCCCCGCCGGCGCAGGACGTCGTCGCTGCCCTCGATCACGAGGGCCTCGAGCACGGCGTGCGCCTCCTCGGGTGTCGACTTGACCGCGACGGCCATCTCGGCGACCAGGGGGTCGGCGCCCTCGGCGAGGAGGTCCTTCTCGGCCAGGGAGAGGCCGCGCTCCTCGCGGCGGCGGATGAGGTCGCGCACGACGGCGGCGATGCGCAGGGGGTCGCCGGTGGCGATCTCGATGCGCTGGGCCTTCACGCGGCGGGCCCACTGCTTCTCGAGTGGGGGAGAGGCCGCGCACAGCACCTCGGCCAGCTCGGCGAGCTGCGTCGCGCAGGCGACCTGCCGGATGCCCACCTCGGCGAGGCTCGACACGGGGACGCTGACGCCCATGCCATCGGCCTGCACCTCGAGGTTGACGTAATCGATGACCTTGCCTTTCACCGTGCGGCTCATCAAGCCGGTGACGGTGGCGGGCCCGTGGTGCGGGTGGACGACGATCTGGCCAACAGTGAACTGCACAGTTCCCTCACACTTCTCGTTCGAATGGGGGCCAGTCTATCGAACATTCCGTCCGTGCGCCCCCGCGATCTGGGCAAACCCCCCTGTCAACGCCAAAATCGGGTTGCCATTCAGCGCAGCCGCTCGGCCAACCTGCTCATCCGTCGCGCCGGGTTGGACACGGCCTCGGCCACCGCCTCGGGGTCACCGAGCAGCAGCACCGACGAACGCGCCCGTGACACGGCCGTGTAGAGCAGTTCCCGCGTCAGCAGGGGCGACCCCGGCGGGGGCAGCACCACCGACACGTCGTCGAACTGCGAGCCCTGCGCCTTGTGCACCGTCATCGCGTGCACCGAGACGAGCCCGTCCAGCAGGAACGGCGAGAACGCTGTCAACCGACCCCCCGCGCGGAACCAGGCCTGCGCCCGCTCCCCGTCGACGAGCACCACGCCCGTGTCACCGTTGTGCAGCCCGAACTCGGGCCGGTTGGCCGTGACCATCACCGGACGCCCCGCGTGGAACTCCCCGTCCACCGAGTAGCCGGGCACGCCCTCCACCAGCCAGGACTGCACCTGCCGCGTCCAGTGCGCCACCCCGAAGGCGCCGCGGCGGTGGCCGCACAGCAACCGATGCCCCTCCAGCGCTGCGAGCGCCTCCGCAGCCTCCCCGGACGCCGCCGCCCGGAACACCCGCCCCCCCGCGGTGACGACCCGATCCCGCAGCGCCGGCGTGCCCTCGGCCACCGATGCGAGCCGGACGGCGGAGTCCCCACCCGCCAACACCTCCAGGGCCCGGTCGGAGTCCCCATCGCGGATCGCCGTCGCCAGGTGCTGGATCGCGCCCGTGAACCGGTAGTTGCGCACCAGCCGGGCGACGATGCCGGTGGCGGCGGGAGCGCGGGTGATGTCGGCCAGCACGCTCCCGGCGTCCACCGAGCTCAGTTGGTCGGGGTCGCCGACAAGCACCAGTCGCGCGGACGGCTTGAGGGCGTCCAGCAGCCGGCTCATCAACACCATCGACACCATCGACATCTCGTCGATGATCACCACGTCGTGCGGCAGCGGGTTGTCGGCGTGGTGCTGGAACCGTGTCATCGAGCCGGGTCGCTTGCCGAGGAGCGCGTGCAGCGTGGAGGCCTTCAGTGAGCCGTCGCCGAGCGACTCGGTCATGCGGGCGGCGGCCTTGCCGGTGGGCGCGGCCAGCGCGATGCGCACGTCGGGGTCCGCCTCGCGCAGGCGGGTGATGATCCGCTCGATCGTGTAGGTCTTTCCCACACCCGGTCCGCCCGCGATCACGGTGACGGGGCTGGTCAGGGCGAGGTCGATCGCGGCCTCCTGCCCCTCGGGCTCGCCCGAGGCGGGGGCCGTCCCCAGCCGCGACAGCAACGCTCGGCGCACCGACTCCTGGTCGGCGAAGTGCCGCTCCAGATAGAGGGCGCCGTCAACCAGGCGCAGCGGGCGGTCGCCGCCCGGGCCGTCGCCGACGGTCACGGCGGGGCTCGCCTCGAGTGCCGCCAGCCAGCCGTCCGCCTCCGGCCACCAGGAATCGGGGATCGACACCTCGTCCTCGCCGAGGTCGAGCTCGCGGATGCGGTCCAGGTCGAGGCAGATCGATCCCGACCGCAGCGCCCGCACGGTCAGGGCGAGTGCCAACTGCACGCGGGCGTCCTTCTCGCCGAACAGGTGGCCGAGCTGCTGCGCCGGGTGGACGTCGGCCCACGTCAGCGCGCCCGCCCGGTTGAAGTCGGCCAGCAGGCCTGTCGCGCTCACGACGACGTGGGACTCGGTCATGCGGCACCTCCGGCCAGCAGGCGTGAGACGGCCAGCACCAACGCCGTCGGCGGGCGCCAGGCGAACACGCCCAGCGGCGTCCCGTCGACCAGGGGCGTGTCGGGCCCGGCCATGCCTCGCACGAACAGGTAGAGCACCCCGCCCAGGTGCCGGTCGGGGTCGTACCCGGCCATGCGCCGCCGCAGGAAGCGGTGCAGCGCCACGCAGTAGAGCAGCGCCTGCAGCGGGTAGTGGCTGGCCATCATCGCCTCGGCCATGGCGGCCGGCGTGTAGTGGCCGAGCGTGAGTTCCTCGTCGACCCCCGAGAGCCGGTTGGTCTTGTAGTCGACCACCAGGAACCGCTCGGCACCGTCGCCCCGCACCCGCAGCACCGAGTCCACCGACCCGGTCAGGAACCCGTGCAGCACCTGGTCGGCCAGGCCCGGGTGGTCGAGTCGCGCGGGGTAGTCGGCCATCAGGTCGTCGGCCGGCAGGTGCTCGGCCAGCAGCTGGGCGATGTCGGCCAGCGTCGCCGACGGGTTGTCGACCGCGAACTCGAAGTCCATCTCCGACAGCCGGTCCGTCGGCGCGAAGCTGCGCAGGGTGCGGCCCGGCGCCAACGCCCCGAGCGGCGTGGTGAAGCTCGGCTCCAGCGCGGACGCCAACACCTCGGCCTCGACGTCCCCCAGCGGCCAGCGCCTGAGGGCCTCGCCGGCGGCATCGGCCAACGCCGAGCGCCAGTCCTCGCCGGTCGCGTCGGTGTGCTCATAGATCGCGTGCACGAGGGTGCCGAAGGCCGCACCGGCGGGCAGCCCTGCCAAGGGCGAGGGCTGCGCCCAGGCGGGGTCGGCGTCCACCTCGAGGCCCTCGACGTGCTCGTCGGTGACCATCGGTGAGTCGACCACGGGCGCGAACTCGTGCGCGGCCGCGGTCAGCCCCGAGTAGGAGGTCCGCCGCCAGTGGCGGTCGATCGTGCGGGTCCACGAGCGGGCCCGCAGTTCGCCCGGCGCGGGCACCCCAGAACCGACCACCCCGACCACCGACGATCCCGGTGGCGGCACCGCAACGCACGCCACCTCGGAGCCGGCCAGCCACGCCAGACCGACCGGCGACCCGCCGCCGGGCAGCGCGGCGGTGGGATAGACAAGCTCGGGCTGCGCGGGCGCCCCCGGGTCGTGCGTCGCGTGCAGCAAGCGGTGCAGCGGCGAGGCGGCCACCTCCCAGTGGTGCGCCCACCACGTGACGACCCGCGACTGGGCGCGGGTGAGCCCGACGTAGAGGGAGCGCAACGCCTCGTCGCCCTCCTCGACGCGCCAGCGCTGCCACCGGTCGGCACGCGCCGGGGTGCCGCGGCCGGCCACGTCGAGCAGCCGGCCGTCCCCGCGCGGCAGCACGAGCTGGCGGCCGGTGTCACGGTCGGCGTCGCGGTGCTGGCTGACCTCCGGCAGCAGCACGACCGGCCACTGCAGGCCCTTGGCGCGGTGGATCGTCATCACCTGCACCGCGTCGGCGTCGGTGTCGCGCCGCCGGGTGGAGTCGGCTCCCGTCGCGGACCCCTCGCGCTCGGCGACCAGCCACGTCGCCAGGTCGCGGGCGCGAGCCGAGCGCCCGCGCGAGGCCTGGTGGTGCAACAG
>CALMPQ010000108.1 GCA_937872005.1 uncultured Propioniciclava sp. | reverse complement strand
CAGCAGAACCCGGGCCCTCGGCGTCCGATCACATCACTTGCGCAGGCGGTACAGCACCTCGCCGGCGTTCTCCTGGACGTACACGTTCGGGTCCTTCTTCCACTCCTCGACGTCCACGGCGTCCAGGGGCAGGTAGCCCAGGTTGACCGAGCGGCAGACCTCCTCGGGGATCTGCGTGCACAGCGTCACCTTGATGCGGTTGGTCTCGACGCCCGTCTCGGGGTCGAAGTCGCCCGCACCGCGGACGTGGGTGGAGTGCGCGAGCACGCCCTTGGGCACGTCCTTGAACTTGTCCCACTGCTTGGTGAAGTAGGGGATCGAGTGGTAACCGATGTCGTAGATCTCGTGGTGCTGTTCCGACACTTCGGTGACGTGCGGCGCGTAGATGATGACCTCGCCGCCGTCGGCCATGGCCGGCTGCATCTTGTAGCAGCCCTTGGCGGCGGTCCAGATGTCGTCGTAGCGGGTCGGCATCATGGCGAGCACCTTGGTGAACGGCTCGTCGACGTAGACGACGTGCGACTCGGCTGCGATGTCGGCGGCCGCGGCCCAAGCGTCCTCGGTCGTGCCGAACGACACCGACTCCAGCTCACCCGAGCCCGACTGCACGACGATGCACAGGGCCAGCTTCGGCATGTCCATCAGGTCGACGCCGGCGTTGATGATCGTGCGCACCGGGGTCACGCCGGGGGAGCCGATCATGTCCTCCACACCGATCAGCGCGCCGACCCAGTGGCTCAGGTCGATGGCGTCGTGCGTCGAGCAGCCGGGGATGAAGTACTTGTTGCCGCCCGAGATGCCGACCACCTCGTGCGGGAACACCGGGCCGATCACCAGGTTGATGTCGGCCTCGACGACGTAGCGGTTCATCTCGACGACGACGTCCTCCTCCATCGACCCGTCCGACAGCTCCTTGATCTGGGCTGCGGTCAGGGTGCCGATGTTGACGATCTTGTCGGGGTCGAGGAACTCGTGGTTGACGACCTTCATGCCGGGGTACAGGTCCTCCAGCGTCTGGCCCTCGCCGACGCCGAACCAGCGGTCGATCTCGTCGGGCTCCATGTAGGAGTGGGTGCCCAGCGCGATCACGCACGTCAGCGAGGCGACGCGCCCCGTCAGGTACTTGTGCACCGTCGCCAGCATCAGCGGCAGCGGGCAGCTGCGCGTGCCGTCGGGCACGATCAGCACGACGTTCTTGCCGTCGAAGTCGACGGGGGCGAAGTTGCGGGCGACGAAGGCGTCCAGGTCGGCGTCCGACACCGTCTGGTGGGGGCCACCGATCGTCTCGACGGGGATGTTGGTGGGTTGCGGCACGGTGTCCTCCTGCACGATCGGAACTCCTCGCCAGCATAGGCCGGACGCCCCCTCGGCCGGGTGGGAATCCTCCGTTTCCCGCCCCGGTCGGTGTCCCACGCCCTAGGCTTCCAAGGGTTCGCAGCTTGTAGAGAGAAAGGCCTCCGCCGTGGCTCGTCGACTCAATCGTGCGCAGGATGGACGCCCTGCCGCCCCCGTCCGGATCGTCCACCTCGGGCTCGGCAACTTCTTCCGTGCCCACCAGGCCATGTACACCGACCGCGCCCCGGATGCGGGCGACTGGGGCATCGCCGCCTTCACCGGCCGCTCCCTCGGCGTCGTGCCCGCCATGCAGGAGCAGGACAACCTCTACACCCTCGTCGTGCAGAACCCTGAGGGCAACGAGTACCAGGTGATCAGCTCCCTGTCGGCCACCCACTCGGGCACCGACGTCCAGCAACTGCTCGACTACTTCCGCTCACCCGAACTCGCCATCGTCACCTCGACGATCACCGAGGCCGGCTACATGCCCAAGCCCGGCGGTGGGCTGAACGGCGACCACCCGGCCGTGCAGGCCGACATCGAAGCCATCAAGGCCGGCAACTACGCCGACGTGACGACCGCACCCGGCAAGTTCGCCGCCGGCCTGATCGTCCGCCGCGAGGCCGGCGCCGGCCCGATCACCTTCTGCCCGTGCGACAACGTGCCCGACAACGGTGAGATGGTGGCCCACGTCGTGCGCGACGTCGCGGCGCTCGTCGACCCGTCGCTGGCCGAGTGGGTCGAGGAGAACGTCGGCTTCGCCACCACGATGGTCGACCGCATCACGCCGTCGATCTCCGACGAGGCGCTGCAGGCGATCACCGACGACACCGGCGTCGAGGACCCGGCCGCCGTGGCCACCGAGCCCTTCACCGAGTGGGTCATCGCCGGTGACTTCAAGGCCGGACGCCCCGACTGGGAGGCCGCCGGCGCGAACTTCGTCGACGACATCACCCCGCACGAGCTGCGCAAGCTGTGGCTGCTCAACGGCTCGCACTCGCTGATGGCCTACGCCGCCACGATCGTCGGACGCCCGACTGTCTACGAGGCGATCTCCGACCCCGTCGTCAACGGCTGGGTCAACGACTGGTGGGACGTCGCCGCCAAGCACCTGCCGCTTCCCGCCCAGGAGGTCGCCGACTACCGCGCCGCCCTGCTGGAGCGCTTCGGCAACCCCCGCATGAAGGACCAACTGGCCCGCATCGCAGCCGACGGCTCGGTGAAGATCCCGATCCGCATCGTGCCCGCCCTGAACGCCGAGCGGGAGGCCGGTGGTGAGCCGATCGGTGCCGAGCGCGCGGTCGCCGCTTGGATCCTGCACCTGCGCGGTGTCGGTGCG
>CALMPQ010000107.1 GCA_937872005.1 uncultured Propioniciclava sp. | reverse complement strand
ATCAGCATGGCAGGTTGCCCGAGCGGCCAAAGGGAGCGGTCTGTAAAACCGTCGGCAATGCCTTCGAAGGTTCGAATCCTTCACCTGCCACGCACGACCCGGCTACGGCCGGGTCTTGTCGGTTTCGGACGCCTCGGCACCGGTTGCCCCCGATTTGGGGAACGGCATCCCGTTGTTGTAGGTTGTTCGTCGCTGTCTGGCCCCTATAGCTCAGTAGGCAGAGCGTCTCCATGGTAAGGAGAAGGTCTGCGGTTCGATTCCGCATGGGGGCTCTGGTCGCCGGTCCGCCGACGGCTGTCGGCGGGGTAGCTCAGGTGGTAGAGCAAGCGGCTCATAATCGCTGTGTCACGGGTTCGAGTCCCGTCTCCGCTACCAATCGGTTCGAAGTTCTAGTTTGAGGAGGGCTGTCATGGCCAAGAAGTCCGGCGACATCCGCCCGAAGATCACGCTCGCGTGCACCGAGTGCAAGGAGCGCAACTACATCACCAAGAAGAACAAGCGCAACGACCCTGACCGTCTTGAGCTGAAGAAGTTCTGCCCCAAGTGCAAGACCCACACCGCGCACCGCGAGACCCGCTGACGCGCTGACCTGATTTCCGCAACGGGCCGTCCCTGATGGGGCGGCCCGTTGTGCGTGCTCAGCCCCGGTGCGCCCCCGCGATCTGTTCGTACGCCGAACCCAATCGGACGCCGATGTCACCCCATGCGAACCGCCGCGCGTGCACGCGGGCGATGACGCCCATCCGGGCCCGCAATGGCTCGTTGGCGAGCAGCCCCGACAGGGCGCGTCCCCAGCGAGCCGGGTCGCGGTCAGGCATGAGGTAGCCGGTCTCCTCGTGCACGACGACCTCGCGCAACCCGCCGGTCGAGGACGCCAGCACCGGCGTCCCCGAGGCCGCCCCCTCCAGCGCGACCAGCCCGAACGTCTCGGAGTGCGACGGCACCAGCAAGGCCTGGCTGTGCCGCATCAGCGCCGCCAGGTCGGTGCGCGACTGGGCGCCCACGAAGTGCACGTGGTTCCGCATGCCGAGCGCGTCGATCAGGGCTTCCACCTCGTCCCGATAGTCGGCGAAGTCGTGCGACACGTCGCCGGCCACGACCAGGTCGGGTCGCAGCGAGGCCGGCAGTTCCGCCATCGCCCGGATCGCCAGGTCCCCGCCCTTCAACGGCTGCAACCGCGCCGCCATCAGCACGTACCCGGCCCGCGACCCGCACCACGGGCACGACGGACGCCGCTCGCCCGGCCCCGCCGGCCGGAACACCTCGAGGTCGACGCCGGGCGGGATCACCCGCACGCGGTCGGGGTCGGCGCCGCAGCGTTCCACGATCGTGCGGGCCTCTGCGGTGGAGACGGCGATGATGGCGTCCGACTCGCGGGCGATGAGCGCCTCGCCGGCCACGCGTGCCGACGACTCGGGCGGTTCGCCCTCCGACAACGGCGACCCCGGGTGGGCGGCCACGGAGTGGTAGCTCTGCACGTGCGCGACGTCCCACGCGCGGGCGACGGGCAGCGCGGCGACCCCGCTCATCCAGTGGTGCGACTGCACCAGGTCGTACGGCCCCAGCCGGGCCAACCCCGCCGAGAACTCCCCGATGTGGGCGTCGATCGCGCTCTTGGCCAGGTCCTGTTCGGGCCCCGCCGTCACGTGCAGCAACCGGACGCCCCCGCCCAGGTCGGTCTCGTCCGGCTGGTCGGGCGCCGAGCGCCGCGTCACGATGTCGACCGTGTGCCCCAGCGCGGCCAGCGCGTGCGCCTGGTGCAGCTCGACGACGTTCATGCCGCCCGCGTCGCCGGCGCCCGGCGAGGAGGCGGGGGAGGTGTGCATCGACACGAACAGCAGGCGCAGGCTCACCCCGCCAACCTAGTGCCACGCGGTAGCCTGCGACCATGATCAGCGACGCACACGTGGGCCGCACGTACCCGCCCACGGAGCCCTACGTCGTGAGCCGCGAGAAGATCGCCGAGTTCGCGGACGCCCTGGGCGACGACAACCCCGCCTACCGCGGCGACGCCCCCGTGGCCCCGCCGACGTTCGCCGCCGTGCTGGCCGCGAAGGCGTGGGGTGGCCTGTTCGGCGATCCGGAGCTGGACATGAAGCTCTCCCAGACCATCCACGCCGACCAGCGCTTCGAGTGGACCCGCCAGCTCCGCGCCGGCGACGCCGTCACCGCGATGCTGTCGATCGACAAGGTCCGCGCCCGCGGCAACACCGCCTTCGTCACCGTGTCCGTCGCCCTGGACGCCGCAGGTGACACCGTGTGCCGCGCCATCTCGACGCTGCTCCACACCTGGCCCGAGGAGGCGACGGCATGACCGACTTCCACGCCCCCGAGCCGGGTCAGGAGCTGCCCGAGCTCACGCTCAGGTTCACCCGCGCCGACCTCGTCCGCTACGCGGGGGCGTCGGGTGACTTCAACCCGATCCACTGGTCCGACCGCGCCGCCGCCGTGCTCAACCTCGAATCGGTCATCGCGCACGGCATGCTCACGATGGGCCGCGCCCTGCGGGTCGTCACCAACTGGGTGGGTGACCCCGATCGCGTCGTCAGCTACGGCGTCCGGTTCACCAAGCCGGTGCCGGTGCCCGACACCGACGAAGGGGTGGAGGTGCGCGTCACCGCGACCGTGAAGGCCGTCGCCGACGGGCGCGCCACCATCGCGATCGACGCCCTGCTGGGCGAGTCCACCAAGGTGCTCGGGTCGGCCACCGCCGAGGTGCGCCTTGACTGAACTGCTCGCCGACCACACCACCCTGCGCGTCGGCGGCCCGGCCACGCGCTGGGTCGAGGCCACCACCACCGACGAGCTCGTCGCCGCCATCGCCGACGCGGACGCCGCGGGCGAGCCCGTCCTCATCCTGTCGGGTGGTTCGAACGTGGTCGTCTCCGACGCCGGCTTCGACGGCGTCGTGGTGCACGTCGCAACGAAGGGCGTCAGCGACGACGGTGGCTCCTTCTGCGAGATCGACGCCGACGCCGCGGGCGGGGTGGGGGACGCCGCCTCCTGCGGCGGGATGCTCGTCGAGGTGCAGGCCGGCGAGAACTGGGACGACTTCGTCGCCTGGACCGTCGCGCGCGGCTACATCGGCGTCGAGGCGCTCTCCGGCATTCCCGGGTCGGTGGGGTCGACGCCCATCCAGAACGTCGGCGCCTATGGCCAGGAGGTCGCCCAGACCATCTGGAGCGTCCGCACCTGGGACCGCCAGGCCCGCCAGTACAAGACCTTCGCCAACGCCGACTGCGCCTTCGCCTACCGGCATAGCCGGTTCAAGGCCGAGCCGGGCCGCTACGTCGTGGTGTCGGTGACCTTCCAGTTCCTGGAGGGCAGCCTGGGGGCGCCCGTTCGCTACGGCGAGTTGGCGCGGAGGCTGGGCGTCGAGGCCGGCGGACGTGCGCCGCTGGTCGACGTGCGCGAGTCCGTGCTCGCGCTGCGCCGGGGCAAGGGCATGGTGCTCGACCCGATGGACCACGACACCTGGAGCGCGGGCTCGTTCTTCACCAACCCCGTCCTGCCCGCCGTGGACGCCGCACTCCTCCCCGAGGACGCCCCCCGCTACCCGGCGGGGGAGGGACTCGTGAAGTCGAGCGCCGCGTGGCTGATCGAGCACGCCGGCTTCGGCAAGGGGTTCGGGACGCCCCCGGCGACCCTGTCGACCAAGCACACGCTCGCCCTGACCAACCGCGGGGGCGCCACGGCGTCCGACATCGTGGGGCTGGCGCGCGAGGTGCGCGACGGCGTCCGGGACCGCTTCGGGGTCACGCTCGTGCCCGAGCCGGTCTTCGTGGGTGTTGCGCTCGACTGACGACCCGGTTGCCTGAGCCCGTCGATGGCCCCGGTTCGACGCGTGGGGTGAAAACCCGTACACTTTCGGTCTTGGTGGAACTGACCACTACTCGGGCATGCCTCCTTGGGGTGCGCAGTAGGGTGGGAACCACTGAAAGGGCAATAGCTCAATTGGCAGAGCAGCGGTCTCCAAAACCGCAGGTTGGGGGTTCGAGTCCCTCTTGCCCTGCTGGGTCCATCGGGGCCCGGAAGGCGATCGATCAGCAGATGTGAGGTTGTGCAGTGGCACCCAGCGATGACTCCAACGAGTCCGTGGCGACCCCTGACGACTCCGAGAACCTGCCCGGCGAACTGCTGGGGGAGGACTTGGTCGAGCCCGAGGCGTACGAGGTTGCGCCCGACGAGAACGAGGCCGAGGAGCTGGCGTCCGACGAGGTGACCGTGACTGATGAGGTCGAGGTCGACGATCCGGCCCAGCTCGCGGCAGCCGAGACCGTGGCGCAGAAGGCGCGCAGCTCGCGCCCGGTGCGCAAGTCGGCGGTGGCGACCACGGCGGCCAAGGGCACGGCGACGCCGGCGCGCAAGCGCAGCGCCCTGGCGGTCAAGGACCGGCCGACCGGCCCGGTGCAGTTCGCCGCGGAGTCGGTCGAGGAACTCAAGAAGGTCGTCTGGCCGACGTGGAGCCAGGTGCAGCAGTACTTCTGGGCCGTGCTCGTGTTCGTGCTGGTCGTCATCGCGTACGTTGGGTTGCTCGACCTGGGCTTCGGCTGGGTGCTGCTGCAACTGTTCGGCGGATCGTAAGACGGAAGGTAGTTCACACGTAATGGCTGACACGCACGAGAACGACGTAACGGTTGACGAGGTCGAGATCGACCTCGGGCCGGTCGACGACGTGACCCCTGACGACATCGAGCTCAACCTCGACTTCGGGGAGGACACGGACGCCGACGACGACATCGTGCTCAACCTGGGTGAGGACGAGGCCGAGGAGGAGCCCGCCGACGAGGACGGCGACAGCGCCGACGACGAGGCCGTCGTCGCCGAGCTGCGCGAGCGCCTGTCGAGCGAGTTCGGTGACTGGTACGTCATCCACACCTACTCCGGCATGGAGAACCGGGTGAAGCAGAACCTCGACGCCCGCATCCAGACGCTGGGCATGGAGGACTACATCTTCGAGTCCGTCGTGCCGACCGAGGAGGTCGTCGAGACCCGCAACGGCACCCGCAAGACGGTGACCCGTACGGTGTTGCCCGGCTACGTCCTGGTCCGCATGGAGCTCACCGACGCCTCGTGGTCGGCTGTTCGCCAGACCCCGTCGGTGACGGGCTTCGTGGCGCACGCGAGCCACCCGGTTCCGCTGTCGATCGACGAGGTCGTGAAGATGCTGGCCCCGGCTGCGATCGCCAAGGCGAACGCGGCTGCCGCCGGCCCGACCACGCCGCGGAAGAAGAAGGTCGAGGTCGCCGACTTCAAGGTGGGCGACTCCGTCATGGTCGTGCAGGGCCCGTTCTCGGGTGTGCACGCAACGATCACCGAGATCAATGCGAACCACCAGCGCCTCAAGGCACTGGTCGAGATCCTGGGGCGGGAGACCCCCGTGGACCTCACCTTCGCGCAGGTCCAGAAGGGCTGACGCGCGAGGTCGTTCGCACGCCCGGGGGTGACTCCGGGCAGCACCACAAACCCGGCATGGCGTCCCGGCCGTGCCACCAAGTAGCAAGGACCCAACATGCCTCCCAAGAAGAAGGTGGCAGCCCTCGTCAAGGTCGCCTTGAACGCGGGCGCGGCCACCCCCGCCCCGCCGGTCGGTACCGCCCTCGGTCCGCACGGTGTCAACATCATGGAGTTCTGCAAGGCGTACAACGCCGCCACGGAGTCCATGCGCGGCAACGTCATCCCCGTCGAGATCACGATCTACGAGGACCGCACGTTCAGCTTCATCACGAAGACGCCGCCGGCCGCCGAGCTGATCAAGAAGGCCGCCGGCCTGAAGAGCGGTTCCGCCAAGCCCAACAAGGACAAGGTGGGCAAGATCACCAAGGACCAGGTCCGCGAGATCGCCACCACCAAGCTCCCCGACCTCAACGCCAACGACGTGGACGCCGCGATGAAGATCGTCGAGGGCACCGCTCG
>CALMPQ010000106.1 GCA_937872005.1 uncultured Propioniciclava sp. | reverse complement strand
GCGGGGCTCGGCTGGCTGTTCCAGGTGGAAATGTGGGAGCGATTCTCGATAGTGCCCCGCTGAGTGGTGGGCTTTCGAGGGATCCTCGGTGTCACGCCTCGCCGTCGGTGATGGCGGCGATGGGTTCATTATCGCGGTCGGGGTAGAGCAAAGCCATGGATCCTTCGGACAGGTAGCGGCGTTCGTCGGTGACCCATTCATCGTTGGTGTCAGCGAGGATCATCCCAACCAGTCGGATGACGGAGGCCTCGTTGGGGAAGATCCCGACGACCCGGGCCCGGCGTTTGATCTCCTTGTTCAACCGCTCGAGGGGGTTGGTTGACCAGATCTTGCGCCAGTGCACGCGGGGGAACGTGTTGAACGCGAGCACCTCGGCTTTGGCGTCGTCCATGTGGGGTGCGATCTTCGGCAGCCGGGCGGCGAGCTGGTCGCGTACCTGGTCCCAGGTGGTGCTCATCGACTCGGGGTCGGGTTGGGCGAAGATCGTGCGGAACACGGCCGCGACCATGTCCATCTGCGCCTTGGGCACCAGCGCGAGCAGGTTACGGGCGTAGTGCACGCGGCAGCGTTGATGACCGGCTCCTTGGAAGCAGCGCCTGATCGCAGCGACCAGGCCCGCGTGTTGGTCGCTGATCACCAACCGCACCCCACCCAGGCCGCGGCCCTTCAACGCGGTGAGGAAGCCGCGCCAGAACACCTCGTCCTCGCTGTCCCCGACGTCGAGTCCGAGGATCTCGCGGCGGCCGTCGGCGGTGACCGCGGTGGCGACGACCACCGCTTTGGAGGTGACCAGCCGGTCGTCGCGCACGTGCAGGTAGGTGGCGTCCAGGAAGACGTAGGGGTACTCGATGGCATCCAGCCTGCGGGTGCGGAACTTGCCGACCTCCTCGTCGAGGGCGGCACAGATGCGCGATACCTCTGATTTGCTGATCCCGGTGCCTCCGAGGGCTTGGATCAGGTCGTCGACGGCACGGGTAGAAACCCCGTTCACCCACGCCTCCATGACGACCGCGTAGAGGGCCTGGTCGATGCGGCGGCGTGGTTCCAACACTGAGGGGAAGAACGAACCCTTCCGCAGTTTCGGGATGCCGACCTCGACGGTGCCAGCCTTGGTCATCAACTCCCGCCAGCGGACACCGTTGCGTTCGGTGACGCGTTCGGGAGTGCGTTCGTAGCGGTCGGCGCCGATCACGGCGCTGGCTTCAGATTCGATCAACTCCTGCAACACGATCCGCACGGACTCGCGGACCAGATCGACTCCCTCCCCGGAACGAAACGCCTCAAACAGGTCGGACACGGCAGACTGGATGTGGGCCATCGGTGATAACTCCTTCGATGCGTGCTTGGCCGTACACACCGAAGATCTCGCCGATGGCCCTCCCATCAGCTCAGGACACGCCCTCCTCCAAAACCCACCACTCCACGGGACTCACACGTCGTTGGCTCCCTTACACTCCAAAATCGCCCGAAGCGAGCCAGCAGAATCGAACACCACGAAGTCGGGAGCGGGATGCACGGCAAGTCCGAACTGAGCCTCCACCGCGCTCTGATTGTGGGACCCAGTACGGATATGTGACACACCATGGGTCATGAACAGTTCCTCGACCGCATCTTCGATGAAACAGCATGCGCAATCTCAAGGTGACCACCACCCTCGCACTGGCCTGCGCCCTGA
>CALMPQ010000105.1 GCA_937872005.1 uncultured Propioniciclava sp. | reverse complement strand
CACCCCCGGGCGGGCCGGGGTTGGCGGGCTGGCGGGGCTGGGACGGCTGCCGGGGTTGCGACGGCTGGGCGCGCGACTGGCGGTCGGCCTCCTTGACCTGCTGCAGGGAGAGCACGGCGGCGTCCACGGCCGCCTGCGCGCCGAGCACCTTGGTGCGCAGGGAGGTGTCGTCCATGACCGCGATGACGTCGCCGGCGGCCACGGTGTCACCGACGGTGGCGCGCAGTTCGGTGACGGTCCCGGACGCCGGGAAACGCATCGCCATCTCGTTCACCTTGGCGACGGTGCCGGAGGTGACGATCCGCTGGTCGACGGAACCGCGGGTGACGGCCACGGTGGTGTAGCGGGCCGCACCCGTCGGGCCGCGGCTCCCGGACTGCATGAGCGCCCACCCGATGCCGGCGACCAGCAGCAGGGCGAGTGCCACGGCGAGCACCTTCTGCTGTCGGGTGCGGGCCTTGGCGCGCCGGGTGCCGGACGCCGGCGTGGTGACCCGCGCCGGAGGCAGGCCGCCGGGGGGTGGGGGGACGGGGGGTGTGGTCATCGTCAGGATCCTTCACTCGCGGCGCAGCGCGTCGATGGGGGCCATGCGCGCGGCCCGGGAGGCGGGGTAGACGCCGGCGATGATGCCGATGGTGGCCGAGACGCCGAGCGCCATCAGCACCGTCGGGACCGACACCGGGATGGGGAACTGGGTGAGCGCCGTGATCAGGGCCGCGACGCCACCGCTGAGCAGCAGCCCGAAGACGCCCCCGACGAGCGCCAGCAGCGCGGCCTCGGTGAGGAACTGGAGCAGGATGGTGCGGCGGCGGGCCCCGAGCGCCTTGCGCAGACCGATCTCGCGCACCCGCTCGGAGACCGACACCAGCATGATGTTCATGACACCGATGCCACCGACGACCAGCGAGATCGCCGCGATGCCGCCCAGCAGCAGGGTGAGGGCGTTCGTCACGCCCTGCATGGCCTCGACCAGCGACTGCTGGGACATGATCATGATCCCGGCTTCCTCGGCGGTGGACGCCCCCCGGCGGGCCAGCAGCAGCGCCTCGGTCTCCTGGTAGGCCTGGGTCAGCTTCTCGGTCGAGGCCGCCTGCACGTAGATGCCCGACAGGGACTCGTCGCCCCAGGACAGGCGCTCCAGGTAGGTCGACAGGGGCAGGACGGCGACGTCGTCGGCGTTCATCATGCCGCCCCCGCCGCCGGCCGAGGCCAGCACGCCGACGACCTGGAGGGTGTTCCCGCTGGCCGACACCATGCGGCCGATGGACGCGTGGGGGTCCCCGAAGAGCTGGGACGCGACCCCGTCGCCGAGCACGATGACGGGAGCGGAGTCAGCCTGCTCCTCGTCGGTGAAGAAGCGGCCCGCCGCCAGCGTGCGGGACCGGACGCCCAGCCACGCCGGCGTGGTGGCCTCGGCGCTGGTACCCACGACCTTGTCGCCGGCCGACAGCTCGAACCCCGTGTTGATGAGTGGCGCGACCCCGGCGATGTCGGGGGCCACGTCGCGGTCGGCCAGGGCGTCCGCGTCGGCCATGCTGATCGGCTTGGGGTCGGTGGCGGTCGCACCGCTCGCCCCGTCGACCGGCTGGGCGTACCCACCCATGACCGTCAGCAGGTTCGAGCCGAGGCTGTCGATCTGGCTCGTCACCTGCGAGGACGCCCCTTGGGCGAGCCCGACCGACAGGGTCACCGCGGCGATGCCGATCGTGATGCCCAGCGTCGTCAGGATCGACCGGACGCGGTGCGAGATGATGGCGTCCAGCGCGATGCGGAAGGTCTCCCACCAAGTCATCACGGTGCACCCCCACCCGCGGCCCCGGCGATGCGGCCGTCGAAGACGCGCACGACCCGCTGCGCGCGGGCGGCGACGTCGGCCTCGTGGGTGATCAGGACGATGGTGCGTCCGGAGGCATGCAGCTCGTCGAGCAGGCCGAGCACGTCGGCGGTGGACACGGAGTCGAGGTTGCCGGTGGGCTCGTCGGCCAGGATGAGCGCCGGGTCGGTGACCAGCGCCCGCGCGATCGCGACGCGCTGCTGCTGGCCACCGGAGAGCTGCCCGGGCTTGTGGTGGCCCCGGTCGGCGAGGCCGACGCGGGCGAGGGCGTCCAGGGCGCGCCGCTTGCGCTCGGCGGACTTGACCCGGGCGTACCACAGCGGCAACTCCACGTTGCGCCAGGCCGGTTGGCTGGGGAGCAGGTTGAACTGCTGGAACACGAAACCGATGCGCTCGTTGCGGATGTCGGCGAGGTCGTCGTCGCTCATGTGCGCGACGTCCTCCCCGTCGAGGACGAACTGGCCGTGGGAGGCGACGTCGAGGCACCCGATGATGTTCATCAGCGTCGACTTGCCCGAGCCGGAGGGGCCCATGATGGCGACGAACTCACCGGCGTGCACGTCGAGGTCGACGCCGCGCAGCGCATGCACCTCGACGCCGTCGCCGCGGTAGGTCTTCCACACGTTGCGCAGTTGCAGGACCGGGACCGGGCCGGCCTCGTCGGTCGGGAGGGCGGTCATCGCGGCTTCTCCTCCACCACGACGGGGCCGGCGTTGCCGCCGCCGAAGCCGCCCGGGCCGGCCATGCCGGGCCCGGCCATGCCCCCCATCACCACGACCAGGTCGCCCTCGTCGAGACCGGAGACGACCTCGACCATGTCGTCCTGCGCCGCGCCGAGGGTGACCTCGACGGGCTGGGGCTCGGCACCGCCCCGCCGGGCGAGGACGGTGCCGGTCGGGCCCTCGGCGCCGTCGAGCAGGGCGGCTCGGGGAATGGCCAGGACGCCGGTGCGGCCCTCGCCGACCAGGTCGACCGTGGCCGAGCCGCCGGTGAACACGGTGGTGGGCTGGCCGTCGAGGGTGATCGTGACGGGGAAGGTGGCGGCGGTGGGCCGGTCCCCGCCGGCCGACGTGGCGATGACGCCCACGGCCGTGACGGTGCCCGGGAGGGGCGTGGGTGAGGACGGCGTGACCACGGTGGCCTTCATGCCCTTGGCGACCCGGGGGCGGTCGGCGCTGCCGACGGTGGCGTCGACCTGGAAGGTCTTCGAGATCACCACCACGGCGGCCGTGCTGCCGCCGCCGGGGGCGCCGTCACCGGAGGGCGCCGCGCCGGAGCCGACCCGGTCGCCGACCTTGACGTTCACCGCGGCGACGACGCCGTCGATGGTCGAGGTGAGGGTGGCCTTGTCGAGGGCCGCGCGCGCGTCCTTGAGCGCCTGCTCCTTCATGGTGAGTGCGGAGCGGGCCGCCGTGACCGCGGCGGCGGGCCCGGTCCGTCGGGCGCTGTTGTAGTCCTGTCGGGCGGCGTTGGCCTCGGCGGTGGCGTCCGACACCGTGGCGAGCAACTCGGTGTCGTCGATGGACGCCAGCGGCGCGCCCTTGGCCACCGCGTCACCGACGGCGACCGGGACGGCCGTGACCTCGCCGTCGCTCGTGAACGACAGGTCCAGGCGCTGGGTGGGGGCGATCGTGCCGGCCAGGGTCACCCGCGGGGCGAGGTCGACCCGCATCACGGGGACCTCAGACTCCTGCGGCCCCATCTGGCCCATCGTGGTCAGGCTGTTGAGGAAGGAGGTCACCATCCAGGCCAGCGCCAGCAGCACGACGAGCACGACAGCGAGGACCATGACGAGGACGGTGCGGCGGCCCTTCGGCTTCGGAGCGGGGGGCGGTGGCGGTGGCGGGGCCGCGAAGTCCGGCGGGGCCAGGGTGTCTGACACGGGGCATCCGATCGGTTGGGGATGGTCAAGCGCATCCTCTCGCATCGGCGACCCCCGGGCGTCACACCTGGGGCTGAGACGACCCCGACCTTCGGATGAGTGCGCGCAGCAGGCTCGCCAGGAGAGGAGCACTCACCTCATCGGCGCCCGTGCCGATCAACTGCCCGACCATCGTGTGGTCGTGGACCGCATGGAGGGCTCCCACGGCCTCGGGCCCGGTCGTGGCCAGCTCGTACCCCAGGGCGGCCAGCGCCTGGCCGATCGCGGACGCCACCGCCTCCGTCCCGCGCCGGTTGCAGTCGCGGTAGGCCTCGGCGAGTTCGGGGGAGCGGGCGGCGTGCAGGCGCAGCTCCTGGCCGGTGAGCACCCAGTCCCGGTCGGTCGGCCGCGAGGCGAAGAAGACCTCCAATGCCGCGGGCAGCACGTGGTCGAGGTCGGCGTGGCCCGCGATGTCGACCGTGGCCAGGGCCTTGTCGAGGGCCGCCATCTGCGCGTCCACCTGGCGGTGCAGGACGGCGACGCACAGGTCGTCCTTGGTGGAGAAGTTCGAGTAGAAGGCCCCGCGCGTGAACCCGGCGGCCTCGCAGATCTCCTCCACCGACGCCCCGAGCACGCCCTTCTCGGCGAACACGGTGATCGCGGCGTCCACCAACTTCTCGCGCGTCGCTGCCCGTCGTGCGGTGAGCTCGGTCACGTCGTCTCCTGGGCCTCGATGGCAAAAGTCCGGTATCCCGGAGTTTCGACGGGTTGGTCGGCTCCGGAACGGGGCACAACTCCGGCTTACCAGAGTTTTGCCCCTAGCTGGGCGGGTTGGGATCCCCGCCTTCGATACAGTACCGTATCGGATACAGATTTGTATCGAGAGGTGTCCCACCGTGTCCACGTGGATCTATCGACTGGCCCGCGCATCTTGGCGTGCCCGCCGCCGTGTCGTCGCGACCTGGCTGGTCATCCTCGTCGTGCTGGGCGGGCTCGCCGCAGCCATCGGGGGCAGCTTCGACGACGAGTTCGACATCCCGGGCGCCCGCTCGCAGGTCGCGCTCGACCAGTTGAAGATGACCTTCCCCGAGGCGGCGATGAGTTCGGCGTCCATCGTGGTGCTGGCCCCGCCGGGGGCGAGCGTGCGCGACGACCTGGTGCGCACCGCGATCGAGGACGAGATCGTGGAGCTCGAGAAGATCGAGTGGGTCGCGATGGCCCAGTCGCCGTTCAACGAGTATGTGGACGGACTGGTCAGCGACGACGGCACGGCCGCCCTCATCAACGTGCGCGTCGACGGCTACTCGATGAGCACCTTCACCGACGCCCAGCGCGAGCTGCTGGTCGACGCGGGGGAGCGGCTGCAGGCGGCCATCCCCGGTGGTGAGGTGCACGTCGGCGGCGACCTCTTCTCGTTCCAGATGCCGCACGTCTCGGCGATCGAGGCCATCGGCGTCGGCATCGCGATCATCGTCCTGATCGTCGTGCTCGGCTCGGTGTGGGCCGCCATCATGCCCGTCGTCAACGCGCTGATCGGCGCGGGCGCGGCGATCCTGCTCATCGTGATCGCCGCCGGGATCGTGCCGATCATGTCGACCACGCTGCTGCTCGCCCTGATGCTCGCCCTCGCGGTCGGCATCGACTACTCGCTCTTCATCGTCTCCCGCCACCGCGACCAGCTCGCGACGGGCATGGACGCCGAGGAGTCCGCCGCTCGGGCCACCGCGACCGCCGGGTCGGCCGTGGTCGTGGCCGGTGCCACGGTCATCGTGGCCCTGGTCGGCCTCAGCATCGCCGGCATGCCGTTCCTCGCGATCATGGGCGTCTTCTCGGCCGTCGCCGTGGCCATCGAGGTCGCCCTCGCCCTGACCCTGCTGCCCGCGATGCTGGGCTTCGCCGGCGAGCGGCTCCGCCCCAAGCCCGCCAAGCCCGACGCGAAGCCCCGCTTCAACCCGAGCCGCTGGTGGGTGCGGGTGGTCACGAAGGTGCCCGTGCTGACGATCGCCCTGGTCGTGGTCGGTCTCGGTGTGGTCGCGTTGCCCACCCAGCACCTGCAGCTCGCGCTGCCCAACTCGGGGCAGAACCCGCCCGGCGCCCCCGACCGTGTCACGTTCGACCTCATCAGCGACCGGTTCGGCCCCGGCTACAACGGCCCGCTGGTCATCACCGGCACCATCGTCGAGTCCAACGACCCGATGGGCCTGGTCACCGAGCTGGCCGACGAGGTCGAGCAGGTGCCCGGCGTGAAGCTCGTCGCCATGGCGGTGCCGAATCAGAACGCCGACACCGGACTCATCCAGGTCATCCCGACCACCGGTCCCGACGACCCCGAGACGAGCCAGCTCGTCCACCGGCTCAACGACCTGACCGATCAGTGGGCGCAGACCCGCGGCATCGAGATGTCGATCACGGGCTACACCGCGGTCGCGCTGGATGTGTCCGCCCAGCTCGCGGGCGCCCTGCTCCCGTTCGGCCTCTTCGTGGTGGGCCTGTCGCTGGTGCTGCTGACGATCGTGTTCCGGTCGCTGGTGGTGCCGGTCAAGGCGGCGCTCGGCTACCTGCTCAGTGTCGGCGCGGCGTTCGGCCTGACCGCGCTGGTGTTCAACCTCGGCTGGTTCAAGGAGGTCATCAACCTGCCCGAGGCGCTGCCGGTGATCTCGTTCCTGCCGATCATCCTGATGGGCATCCTGTTCGGCCTGGCCATGGACTACGAGGTGTTCCTCACCTCCCGCATGCGCGAGGAGTTCGTGCACGGCAACCGCACCAACCCGACCGAGGAGGGCTTCGTGCACTCCGCCAAGGTGGTCGTCGCGGCGGCGCTCATCATGGTGTCGGTCTTCGCGTTCTTCGTTCCCGCGGGCTCGGGCGTCATCAAGCCGATCGCGTTCGGCTTGGCCGTGGGCGTGGCGATCGACGCGTTCCTGGTCCGCATGACGCTGGGTCCCGCCATCATGAAGCTGCTCCGCGGCAAGGCGTGGTGGCTGCCGACCTGGCTCGACCGCCGCCTGCCCTCCATGGACGCCGAAGGTGAGGCCATCACCCACCAGCTCGCCCTGGCCGAGTGGCCGCATCCCGGCGCCGACCACGCCATCTACGGCGAGGGGCTCGGCGCGGCCACCGCGTCCACGACACTGTTCGGCGGCGTCGACCTGTCGGTCGCGCCCGGCCGCACGCTGGTGCTCGACGGGCCCACGGCGTCTCGGCGCGCACTCACCCTCGCCCTGACCGGACGCCTCGCGCTCACCTCCGGCGAGCTCAAGGTGCTCGGCCTGGTGCAGCCGCAGCAGTCCGGCGAGCTGCGCCGGATCGCACTGTGGCTCGACGGCACCGACCCCGACGCCGTGCGTCAGCTGGAGCGGGCTTCGACAGGCCCAGCCCCCGTGAAGCTGGTCGCCATCGACGATGCCGACCGGCTCAGCGCCCCGGCCCGCGAGGTGGTCGCGCGGCTGGCGTCCGACCCCGACATCACCCTCGTGCTCGCCGGGTCCGACGGCGAGGCCCTCGCCGCGCTCGACCCCGACCGCACCCCCGCCCTCGTTGGAGGTACCCGATGAACCGCTCCCGCTGGACCACCCTGGTCGCCCTGCTCCTCGTGCCGCTGCTCGTCGCGGGCGGCTTCCTCTGGGGCACGGCGCAGGCCGACACCGGCCTGCGCGGTGTGCAGGCCGCCATCGTCAACAACGACGAGATGGTCACGGTCAACGGCCAGATGATGCCGCTCGGGCGCCAGCTGACGGCCGAGCTCGTCGACTCCGACCGCGAGCAGAACCTGGACTGGGTGCTCGCGACCGCCGACAAGGCGGCCGAGGGGCTGGCGTCCGGGCGCTATGCGGCGGTGGTGACGATCCCCCAGGAGTTCTCGGCCGCCGCGACCTCGTTCGGTGGGGACGCCTCCAAGGCGCGTCAGGCGACCATCCACGTGGAGACGTCGCCGGTCGCCGGGCTCGATGAGACCGCGCTCGGCCAGACGATCGCCGACGCCGCCGCCAACGCGCTCAACCGGTTCCTGACCGGGGAATACCTGAAGAACATCTACGTCGGCTTCAACCAGATGGCCGCCCAGATGCTGGAGATGGTCGACGGCACCGCCAAGCTCGCCGACGGCGCGGGCCAACTCGCCGACGGGGCGCGCCAGTCCGCCGATGGCAGCTGGCAGCTGGCGAACGGCCTCGACCTGCTCGCGGCCGGCTCCCCGCAGCTGCGATCGGGCGCGGCGCAGTCCGCCTCGGGCGCGGACGCACTCGCCGATGGCCTCGGCCAGATCGCGGGTGGCTCGCCCCAGCTGCGCTCCGGGGCGCGGGCGGCCGCCGGTGGGGCCGACCAGCTCGTGACGGGGGCCAAGCAGCTCGCCGACGGCACGCGGCAGTGGGCCGCGGGCGCGGGCACCTACGCCGACGGCGTGGGCACCTTCGCCGCGGGGGCGCAGCAGTACGCCGACGGGATCTCCCAGTACACCGAGGGCGTGAACTCCCTGGTGACGCCGATCCGCGACGGGCTCGACCAGCTCCCGGAATGGGGCGGCTGGCTGGCCGACGTCATCGACTCGGTGACCGAGCTGACCGACCGCGCGATCGCGTTCGACAAGCAGGTCCAGGCGTTCGTCGACCGGGCGCGGGCCTGGGTCAAGGAGGCCATGGGCCTGGTCCCCGACACGCTCGCGGTCCGCGACGGGGTGACGGCGGCGGCGAAGAAGGCCGAAGGGCTGGCGTCCGGGACGGTGACGTGCCCCGAGGACCTGGCCGAGGACGCGTGCGCGGCCTACCGTGCCGGCGCCATCGCCGCGGGCAAGCAGGTGGCTGCGGCGCTGGCCCCGGTCGCCGACGACGCACGCGGCGTGGCGACCGACGCCGCGGCGCTGCAGGACACCGGCGAGGCGATCCTGCGCCTGCTCGACGAGGTGTCGAAGGCCTCGACCGCGATGGTCGCCTGGGCGCCCCGGGTGCAGGCCGAGCTCGAGAAGCTGCTGGGCTCGATGCCCGAGGGCACCCCGACCACCAAGGCCCAGCTGATGGCCCTGCTCAACCAGTTCATCGACGGCGGGACCCAGCTCGGCGAGGGCGGCCAGGAGCTGGCCGCGGGCGCCGACAAGCTCGCCGGCGGAGCGCGCCAGCTCGCCGACGGCGCGACGGGTCTGGCGGTCGGCACCGACCAGTTCGCCGAGGGCATCGGGGCGTTCGCGACGGGCCTCGACCAACTCTCCGCCGGCGTGGACCAGTACACGGGCGGGGTCGACCAGGTCGCCGGGGGTGCCCGGCAGCTCGCCGACGGCCTCGGGCAGCTCAGCTCGGGAGTCTCCCAGTACACCGGGGGCGTCGAGCAGACCGCGGACGGGGCGTCCCGGTTGGCGGGCGGGCTCGACCAGCTCGCCGGCGGCGCGGGCCAGCTCGCGGAGGGAACGAAGGAGCTGGCCGACGGGGTCGCCGAGGGTGCGGGCCAGATCCCGACCTACTCCGACGCCGAGCGCGACAACCTCGCCGGGGTCGTGGCCTCGCCGGTCTCGACCGAGGGCCTGTCGGGGCTCGTCCGGCCCAACCTCGCGTGGGTGAGCCTGCTGCTCGCCACCACCCTGTGGGTGGGCGCGCTGGCGACGTTCGCCGCGTTGCCGGGGGTCTCGCGTCGGGCGGCGCTGTCGACGGCGGGCACCGGCTCGCTGCTGGGGCGCTCGCTGCTGCCCGGGGTCGGGATCGTCGCGGCCCAAGCAGTGCTGCTGTCGGTGCTCGGCGCGGTGGCGTTGAAGCTGACGGTGGGCGAGGGCGTCCTGCTGGGCCTGGTGCTGCTCGCGGCCGGGATCCCCTTCGCGGCCGTCAACCACGCCCTGGCCGCGTGGTTCGGCAACGGCGGGCGGATCGCCGCGCTGGTGATGGCGTTGGTGACCGCGGTGACGGCGACCACGGCGACGGCGCCCGGGGTGTTCTCGGCGTTGCGGTCGCTCTCGCCCGTCTCGCCGGCGCTGGACGCCATCCGTGCGGTCGTCACCGGCACGGGCGTGACGATCCCGGTGTTCGTGCTCGTGGGTTGGGGCCTGGTGGCGGCGGGGGCGTCCGCGATGTCGGTGGCCCGCACGCGCACCGTGCCGCTGGCCGCGGTGGTGGGTCGACGCTGAGCGCTGGGCTGTCAGGCGCCCCCGACGATTCCGTCAGGAGTCGGTGGGCTCCGCCGGCGGCTGCTCGGCCGCACCGGCGGCGTCCGCCTCAGCCTTGGCCTGCGCCTTCTTGGCGGCCTCCTTGAGGGCCACCGACCGCCAGAAGTCGGACTGGGTCGGCATGCCGTAGGCGCGCGCGGTGGTGTCGTGCAGCTCGATCACCTGGTTGTAGAGGCGCTCGTTGAGGCGCGGCACGGTCTCGCCGGGCAGCGGACGCATCGGCGGACCGAACACGATGTGCACCCGCGGACGCCCCGGCACCGGCAGCTTCTGGCCGTACGGCATCGCGGCATAGGCGCCGACGAGCGCGATCGGCAGGACCGGCACCGCGTGCTGGATCGCGAGCGCCGCGACGCCCATCTTGAACTTGGCCATGGCTCCGGTCCGCGAGCGGGTGCCCTCGGGGAAGATCAGCAGCGGGACGCCGTCGTCCAGCAGCCGCCCCGACAGGCCCGCGTGGCCGCGCATGCCGCCGCGGTCGACGGGGTAGGCGTTGAAGAAGAGGCGGGTGCCCAGGGCCGAGGTCTTCTTCTTGAAGAAGTAGTCGGCGGCCGCACCGGCGGCCAGGTTGCGCGACAGGCGACGGGGGAGTGCGCCGTAGATCACAGTCGTGTCGACGTGGCTGGAGTGGTTCGCGATCGCGATGAAGGGGGCGTTGAGGTCCTTGAGGTGGCGCTCACCGTGGACGTGCACGGACACCGCCGACCACACATAGGGCTTCATGATCAGCTGCTGGGCCACGAAGCGTGCAATCGCCTGCGGCGTGTCGGAGTACTTGGCGAGCTCCTTCGCCTTGTCGTCCTGCGCCATGGCGTCGCCCCGGTCGGTGGTCACCCGACCATTCTGCACCACGTGGTCACTGCCGCACGCGGCCCACGGCCCTCGTGATCGCGCGCACCGTGGAACGGGGGAGGTGCTGCAGGGCGAAGGCGGCGGCCTTCCACCGCTTGGTGGGCAACGAGATCGCCCTGCCGACGTCGGCGTGGGCCAGGGATTCGCGGACGCACCGTTCGGCGTCCACCCACACCCAGGCGGGGATGCCGCTGGCGTCGATGTCGCCGCGCTCGTGGAACTCGGTGCGCACCCAGCCCGGGCACAGCGCCGTGGCGGTGACGCCGGTGCCGTGCAGCTCGACCGAGAGGCCCTCGGAGTAGACCTTCGCGAACGCCTTCACGGCCGAGTAGCTGCCCTGCGCGATCCAGGCGCTGAGGGAGGCGACCGTGATGATGCGACCGTGCCCCCGCCGGGTCATCGCCGCGGCGGCGGTGTTGCCGAGCACGAGCACGGCGGTGGCCATGACGTCGATGGCCTGCTCGTGGACTGCGGTGTCGGCGTCCAGCCCGTTGGGGTAGCCGAAGCCGGCGTTGCTGACGAGGGTGTCGATGGGCCGGGCCTGGTCGGCGAGGCGTTCCGCCACCCGGGCGAGGGCGGCGCGGTCGGCGAGGTCGGCGTCCAGCACCTCGACGTGGATCTTGTGGGCCGCGGTGAGTTCGGCGGCCGTCTGCTCGAGGCGTTCCCGATTGCGGGCGACCAGCACGAGGTTCTCGCCGCGGGCGGCGAGCTGGCGGGCGAACTCGGCGCCGATCCCGGAGGTTGCGCCGGTGACGAGGGCGGTGGTCATGGGCCCAACCTACGTGAAGCGCCGAGGGCTTGGGTTGGACAACAACCCAAGCC
>CALMPQ010000104.1 GCA_937872005.1 uncultured Propioniciclava sp. | reverse complement strand
GCACGCCGGCACGAGGTTCCAGACGGTGTCCTCGCCCCCGCGGGCCTCAGGGACGAAGTGGTCGACGACCATTCCGGCCCCGCGGCCACAGTAGACGCACCTCCACCGGCGCTTCGGGCCCCACCGCCGCTCGGCCAGGCTGGTGAGCGCGGCCGAGCGGGCGATGGACTTCGAGTGCGAGCGGGTCACGACCGCGACGGCGAAGCGTAGACGGTGGCCACCACGAGGACGGCCAGGACGAGCCAGCGCATCAGGACTCGCGGAGTGCGGTGACGAACTCGTTGCGGGCCTCTGCCCAGGTGCGCCCGACGTCCTGGGCCTTCTGAGCCTCCGCGAGAGCCTTGCGGACCCTGGGCGGCGCAGTCACCTCGACGTAGCAGAAGAAGAGGTAGTTCTCCTGATTGTTGGCGGTCCCAGCGCGAACGCCCCCCGCCTTCATGCGGTGGATGCCCCCGTTGCCGTCGTCGTTGGGGGCTTCGAGCTCCACAAGCTTCTGGAAGGCGGCAGGGTCGAGCTTGGCCACCACGGCCCCGACGAGGCAGGCCGGGGTGCCGTCCTCGAAGGAGTAGTAGCATCCGCCCGCCTCCTCAGCGGGGTAGACGTAGTCCGGGCCCCGCTCCAAGACGAGCAGGTCGATGGCCTCCGCGACGGAGGCGGTGGTGAGAGCGGTCATTTTCAGTTCTCCTTCTTCTTGCTGATGAAGATGGACTCCACGAGGAGCCCGTCATGGGTGATTCCGGTCTGGGGGACGAAGGCCGGCGAGCAGCCACAGCCGCAGCCAGCGGTCCTGGAGAAGGTCAGCTTGTTGCCATCGGTCAGGAGCTCCTCGAGCCCCTCGACCGTCTGCAACGCCTCCTCGATGAGGGCTTTCTTGTTCTTGACCACCTGGCGGTTGAGGCGGGCGAAGGCCTTGTCGGTCTCCTCGTCCACGCCGCGGTCCCAGGCACCCTGGGCGTCACGGCGAGCGTACGCCTCAGAGAAGTCAACCTCGGCCTCGCCGCTTACGTAGACGCGGGCCTTGGTTGTCTTGCCCCAGCGGGGGTGGTGATCGATGATGACCTGGATGCCGTCAGCCTCGAGAACGATGCGGTTTCTGTTCGTGTTCATGTACCTATCGTAACGCGCCCTGCGCCGGCACCGCAACCCCCCTCTTCGCGGGAGTCTGCCTGGGGGCCTAGGTGGTGGCCCACTCCTCGTCGTCGTCACAGGACCAGGGCGTGCCGTCGCGGCCCACGCCGGCGCGGTCGTCGACCTCCCTGCCTGCACGCCAGCGACCCGAGTCGCCGGAGATGATCGGGTAGGGCGTGACGTAGACGGGCACGCACTCCATCCCGAGGTCGACGGCGGCGGCGATGCGGTGGTGGCCGTCCGAGAGCTGGAGGTAGCCCTTGTCCAGGTCGGCGTTCAGGGGACGGATGAAGCCGTGCTCCCTGATCGACGCGAGGACGTCGGGGTAGTGGCTGTCCTCCCGCTTCACGTCCAGCATGTAGTCCCAGGACCCGTAGAGCCCGAAGTCGGTGGACCTCCGCTCCATGACCTGCTCAACGGCCCAGTGGTAGACGCGACCCACACGGATCGGCTCGAGCTCCAACATCAGACTTCCTCCATCTTCCTCTTGTGGCAGGGGCACAGCGGGGTGCCGAACTGGGTGAGCCGCGCCCTCGAGATCGAGACGAGGTAGTCCTCGCCCGCTGGGCAGCGGAGCTTGACGGCGCGGCCAGACCGTGACTTCGGAGCCGCCTGCTTGGTGTCGTTCATGGTCTCGACTGTACCGCGCCCCGCACAACGAGAAACACCCCCTAGACGAGATTCCGGAGAATCCCAGCCTAGGGGGTGTCAAAGGGTGCGCGCCACGCGCTACGATATAGATATGAACAACAACGAGAACGTCCAGGTTGGAACCATCGTCGAGGTTAAGGTCCTCGTCCTCAGCCCCGCCGGCGAGAAGTACACCACCGAAGACTACAGAGTCACCTATGTCGAGGGCCTCACGGTTGCAGGCCGTCCCGCTAAGGGGCGCGGCAAGGAGGTCGTGCTCTTCGATTACAAGGTCAAGTAAGATGAGGGAAGCCCCCGACTTCACATCGAGGTCGGGGGCTTCTTTGTGCTTCGGCGAGCTTGGCCTAGCCCAGCACGGCCCTCATCTTCTCAAGGGCCCTCTGACGCGTCTGGAAGGCCGACACCCGCGAGGTCTCGCGAATGCGGCCCACCTCCTCGTCCGTCTTGAGCTCCCCGCGGAAGCCGTAGAAGAGCTCGATGACTTCGCGCTCCGGCAAGGTCAGGGCTCCCATGGCGTACTCGGCCAGGCGGTGGGTCTCCTCGTCAGGGGTCGGCGCGCCGGCCACCCAGGGGACGGTGACCCACTCGGAGTCGACGTGGGCCAGGGCGTGCTGGATCGCCCGGAAGGTGTCCGCCGACATGCCCCGCTTGGGGGCCAGCTCCGCCGCAGCGGCACCGGCATCGGCACAGAGAAACTCCGCATTTTCGATACCGTTTCGCTCCGCGTTCCGGCGCGCGTTCTCGATCGCCTCCGGCACGATTTCTGCCCCGATGACGTGCGCGGCCTTTCGCGCCAGACACAGGCTGATCGTCCCGGCGCCGCAGTACAGATCCAGCACTTGATCCGTCGGCGCGTTGACGGCGTATTCCACCGCGCGCTCATACAGCCGCTCGGCCTGCACGGGATTGACCTGATAAAACGCCTGCGGCGAGAGTGTGAACGTCAGCCCGCAGAGGCGGTCGGTCAGCTCCGGCACTCCCCAGAGCGGATAGAAATCTCCCGCGAGCACAACGTTGCCTTTCTGCTCGTTGACATCGAGCACGATGCCGGTCAGCTGGCCGTTGGCATCGCGTAGCGGCTGGGTCACCA
>CALMPQ010000103.1 GCA_937872005.1 uncultured Propioniciclava sp. | reverse complement strand
CCTGGGGGGCCTGTGGATGACCCCGAACCATGCCCCTCGAGTTGTCCACAGGCCCGGGAATTGCCTGCTCGAACGCGTGCCGTGCTGCCGATAGTCCCGGGCATGACCAGATTCACGTTCCCTGACATTCCCGGCCAGCGCGGCATGGCCACGACACGCCAACTCAAGGAGGCCGGGGCCACGCTCGCGGTGCTGCAAACCCTCGCGCGAACCGGCCACCGCGTTCTGCGCACCGTCTACTCGGCACGCCCAGGACCCATCCCTGAGCATGACAAGCTAGTGGCGGCCTTCTTGTGGGCAGGCGAGCGTTCCATGCTCACGGGCGTCCAGGCCTTGAAGCTGCATGGCTTCGACATCGATGTCACCCCACCGATCGCCCCGTTCATCGTCCCCGCCACGTGCCGGAAGCGTCAACGCGCCGCGGGCGTCGAGACCATTCGCGCGCACACCCTGCCGACACCGATCACGCGTGACGATGTCCAGATCGCACCGATCGAGAGGGCCCTGGCCGACGCGAGCCGACTCCGCCAGATGACCGATCGAGCGTTGAAGGGGCTGACGATCTCGATCCTCCAGAAGCGGCGCAGCACACCCAACCGCATCGCGGCCGAACTCGAACTCCACAAGAAGAACGCCACGGGTGGTGTGCTCGAAGGCACGGTCGCAGGTCGACGCGGCGCATGGTCAGTTCCTGAAGCCGATCTGGAGGCATCGGTTCGCGAGCACCCCGCGCTTCCCCCCATGTTGTCGAACCCGAAGCTCGTCACTGCTGCCGGGCAGCTGATCGGCACCCCCGACGGCTTTTTCCCCGACGCCGGCGTCGTCATTCAGGTGCACTCGAAGGCGCACCACACAGGCACGGACGCCGAAGGCTTCGACCGCTGGACCGACACCCTGGAGCGGGACCTGGTCTACAAGACATTCGACTTGATCGTGATCCCCGTCACTCCCGAGACGCTCCACGACCGCATGGGCCGGTTCCTGGCTCAGGTGGCCGCCATCGTCACGCCGCGGCTCGGGTGGCAGTCGCCGCATGTGAGGGTTGCTCCGCCCTCAGCCTGAGTGCAAAGTGATGCGGCGCTTGGCATGCGCCAGCATGCAAAGCGCCGCATCACTTTGCCGCATGGGGTCGGGCAGAATGGCCCGGTGATCATTGCTGCCGCCGACGGGTCGTCGCTGTCCAACCCCGGGCCCGCCGGGTGGGCCTGGTTCATCGACGGCGACCGCTGGGCTGCCGGCGGCTGGAAGCACGGCACCAACAACATGGGCGAACTCATGGCGGTGCTCGACCTGCTCCGCCAGACCAAGGGCTCCCAAGACGACCTCATGGTTTTCTGCGATTCCCAGTACGTGATCAACTCCCTCACCAAGTGGATGCCCTCCTGGAAGCGCCGCGGCTGGAAGAAGGCCGACGGCAAGCCGGTGCTCAACGTCGAGCTGTTGAAGGATCTCGACACCGAACTCGCCGGACGCCGCGTCACCTTCGAATGGGTCAAGGGCCACGCCGGCCACGAACTCAACGAGGCCGCCGACACCCGCGCCCGCGCCGCGGCGCTCGCCTTCCAGAAAGGCCTCCCCGTCGATGAGGGCCCCGGCTTCTCCCCCGACGTCATCCGGACGCCGACGCCCGACCTCGCCCCCGGTCCGGTCCGCGAGCCCGATCTCTTCGACGCCGCCCCGGACGCCGCCCCCGACCCCGACGAGCACCCCGTCGTCGCCCTCCAACGCCAGTGGCTCTCGGACGCCGTCCGCACCGACCGCCACGCGGCCGAGGCCCTCCTCCACCCCAAGTTCATGGAGCACGACGTGAGCGGTCGGGCGTCCGGGAAGGGACGCACGCTGGCCACGCTGAAGCCCCACGAGGACCCGATCACCGTCGAGGTCGAGGGCATCGACGAGTTGGCCCCCTGGGTGGTCCAACTGCGCTGGCGGGCCCGCTCACGTTCAGCCGTCAGCCTGCGCTCCTCGATCTGGGTGAAGCACGACGACACCTGGCGGCTGCGCTTCGAGCAGCAGACCCCGACCACGCGCTGACCTGCCCACACCCTGAGCCATCTCCTACAGGGGGTCGTTTCCCCCTACCGTGAGCCCATGACCGACACCCTCTCGATCAGCAGTGGCGAGGCGCAGTTCGACCTCCCGATCACCGACGGCACCATCAAGGCCACCGACCTGCGTCAGGTCGGCACGTCCCGGGGCCCCTTGGCCACGTACGACCCCGGGTTCATGAACACCGCCGCCTGCAAGAGCGCCATCACCTTCATCGACGGGGACGCCGGCATCCTCGAATACCGCGGCTACCCCATCGACCAGCTCGCCGAGGGCGCCACCCACCTCGAGGTCGCCTACCTGCTGCTCAAGGGTGAACTGCCGAACGCCGAGCAGCTCGCCGACTGGGAGATGAAGGTCAACCGGCACCGGTTCGTGCACGAGAACGTCCGCGACCTGATCGACGCGTTCCGCTACGACGCCCACCCGATGGCGAAGCTGATGTCGGGGGTGGCGTCCATGCACACCTTCTACCCGAGCGCCCGCCGCATCGACGACCCCGAGGCGCGCGAGATGAACATCATCCGGCTGCTCGGCAAGATCCCGACGATGGCCGCGTGGGCGTACCGGCACTCGATCGGGCGCCACTTCGTCTACCCGAACGACGAGCTGGGTTACGTCGACAACTTCCTGGCGATGTTGTTCCAGAGCCAGCAGCGGGTCTACCGTCCCGACCCGCGGGTGTCGCGGGCCATGGAGATCCTGTTCATCCTGCACGCCGACCACGAGCAGAACTGCTCCACCAACGCCGTGCGCGCGGTCGCGTCGGCCGGCAACGACATCTACACCTCGGCCGGCGCCGGCATTGGCGCGCTGTTCGGCCCGCTCCACGGCGGCGCCAACGAGGCCGTGCTCAAGATGCTCCGCGAGATCGGCAGCGTCGAGAACATTCCGGCCTTCATCGAGGGCGTCAAGAACGGCAAGGCGAAGCTGATGGGCTTCGGGCACCGCGTCTACAAGAACTACGACCCGCGCGCCCGGATCATCAAGAAGGCCTGCGACGACGTGTTCGAGGTCACCGGCGTCAACCCGCTGCTCGCCATCGCCGTCGAGCTCGAGAAGATCGCCCTCGAGGACGAGTACTTCATCAAGCGCCGCCTCTACCCGAACGTGG
>CALMPQ010000102.1 GCA_937872005.1 uncultured Propioniciclava sp. | reverse complement strand
ACCTCGCCCCATGCCACGCCCACACCCGCCACGACACCGGTGGATCAGGGCTCAGTGCTTGGCCATCGCGATCACGTTGTTGGCCTGGATCGCCTTCGTCACCTGCACGCCCATCACGCCGGTGAGGTAGGGGTCCTCGGAGAAGTACTCGAAGTTGCGGCCGCCGATCGGGGTGCGGTGCAGGCACAGACCGGGGCCCTCCAGCACGTGCTGGCCCAGGTGGACGCACTCCTTTCCGATGAGGTCGCCGTAGGCGTACGCGAGCTCGAGATCGAAGGACGCCGCCACCCCGATCGTCATCGGCAGGGCGGTGGCCGGGGGCGAGGGCGTCCCGTCGCCCATACCGACACCGACCGGGCCGTTGGTGATGCGCATGCGCGGGATGCCGAGGTCCTCATCGGCGATCACGTGCCGCTCGACCCGGATCTGGGCTGCGAGCTGCTCCATCTCCTCGGCGTCCAGGCCGGAGTAGTCCTGGTGGATGTCGATCGTCTCCATGTTGCCGTGCAACTGGCGGATCTTCTGCTCCAGCGTCATCGCCGCGACGAGTGCCACGGCGCGCTCGCGGGGGCTGAGGGTGGTGTCGAGCCAGGGGCGCTCGGTGGTGTCGGTCATGGCCCCGGCTTGGCGCAGGGACGCCCCGCGCGCCGGGGATCGGGCCAATCACTCGCGGGTGAGCTGCCCCCACAGGTCGTCGACGGACGCCGCGAGCTCGGTCAGGCCGCCGGTGTTGTCCACGACGTGGGTGGCCGCAGCGAGGCGCTGAGCGCGGGTGGCCTGGGCCGCGAGGCGGGCCGCGGCGTCCGTCTCGGAGAGACCGTTGCGCGCCATCAGCCGCTCGAGCTGGGCTACCTCGGGGGCGTCCACGACGATGACGGTGTCGAAGCGGTCGGCCTGCCCGGTCTCGACCAGCAGGGGGATGACGTCGATGACGACCGCGTCGGGGTCGGACGCCGACGCGATCAGGCGCCGCTCGGTCGCCAGCCGGCGCACGCGCGGGTGCACGATCGCGTTGAGGTCGGCGCGGGCGTCGGCGTCCGCGAAGACGATCGCACCCAGCCGGGCGCGGTCCAGCGACCCGTCGAGGCGCAGGACGTCACGCCCGAAACGCTCCTCGATGAGCGCGAGCCCCGCGGTGCCGGGCTCGACCACCTCGCGGGCCAGCACGCCGGAGTCGATGATGACGGCGCCCCGCTCGGCCAGCAGGTCGGCCACCGTCGACTTGCCCGAGGCGATGCCGCCCGTGAGGGCCACCTTCTTCTGCACGACCCCATCGTGGCACGGCGCGCAGGCGAAACCCACGGGGCGCAGCCACCGTGTCGTGCCAGCGTCGGGGAGACCTCGCCAACCCCAGCAGGAGAAGCACTGATGCGTCAACGCACCCTCGTCGCCGCCGTCACCCTCGCCGCCGCACTCGGTCTCAGCGCCTGCACGGGCGGGTCGCTGCCCCCACTGCCCGGGGGAGGCCCGGCCCAACCCGCCGTCGCGATCCAGGACGGCCCGGCGCCTTCGGTGACCGCCAAGGGCATGGCGTTGCGTGCCGACCAGGTGACGCGTCAGGGCGACAAGGTTGCCTTGGCCCTGACCTTCGCCACGAGCGGTTCCTCACAGGGCATCGAGAACTACCAGCTCGAAGTGCGGACCAACGCGGGCGCCAAGGTCAACAGCGACCGCTTCCCCCGGATCGACATCGAGCAGCGCTCCGCGGCCTCGCTGCTGCTGGACGTCCCGCTGCCCGATGCCGCGACCCGCGAACTCCTCGTGCGCGTGAAGGATGACGACCTCACGGTGCGGGTGCCCGTGCCCGAGCAGGACGGCACGATCGGTTGGCAGCCTGCCCCCCTGCGCCAGGTGGCTCCCGCCCCCACGATCCTCCGCTCGCCCGAGACCGAAGTCGCGGTGGACTCCGTGCGCACCGAGGGTCTGATCACCGAGGTGGCGCTGCGGGGTACCGGGCTGAGCCGGCAGCCGAGCCTCTGCACGACGGCGAGCCGGTGCTCGCTCACCGAACCCGACGGCACCATCCACCCGCTGCTCGGCACGAACGAGGACGCCCGCGAAGGCGTGCGCCTGTCGACGGTGCTGCGCTTCCTCGGCGAGATCGGCCCCGACAGCTCGAAGCTCACCCTGGCGATCAGGCGCGACCACTCCACACGGGGCAGCGAGACCATTGACTTGGACCTGCCCTCGCACGCCGAATCCCGCGTGCGCGTGGCCGCCGGCGTCCTCTCCCGCTCGGCCACGGACATGGCACCGGTCGAGGTGACCGACCCGACGTCCCAGACCACGCTGCGGGCCACGGGCGTCGACGTGTTGGCCGACCACGTGCAGGTCCACGTCACGATCGCGAACAATGGCCAGCGGCCCTACTACCTGGATCGCAGCCTGCGCCAGGCCACCGAGTTGCGCGAGCCCGGCGGCTTCGTGCACCCGCTGGCGGTCGGCAAGGAGGTCAACCTGACCGTCGAGCCGGGCGAGACCATGGAGGCCACCTTGGTGTTCCGTGGCTCCGTCCCGGCCGACGTCACAGCGTTGACCCTCGTCCCCGCCAACTTCTCCAACCAGGAATCGATAACCGCTGCGCTGACCATCCCCGCGGCCGACACGACCGACGACTCCGAGCCCACGACGTTCGCCGACCTCGGCGAGGTCGCACCGGACGCCACCCCCACCGTCGCCGCCACCCCGGCCCCCACCGACCCCACCGCGACGGCCCAGCCGACGGTCGCCAGCCTCCGCGGCACCGACGTGGTCGGGCTCCCCGTCACCTCGAGCAGCGTCACCGGCGCCGTACACAGCACCGTGGTCGGCCAGGGCACGGCACCGAAGGTCGCCTCCGGCGAGGAGGTCGACCCGAAGGCCGAGGCCGAGGCCCAGCGCTCGCTGAAGGACCTGGGCGCCGAGAAGACTCCCGACGGCTACGTCCTGACGCTGCCCGAGACCGTGCTCTTCGACTACAACAAGGCCGACCTGAAGGCCGAGGCGTCCGGAACGATCGACAAGGTCGCGAAGCTGCTGGCCTACTACGACAAGGCGAAGATCGGGGTGCTCGGCCACACCGACAGCACCGGCGACGCGCAGGGCAACCAGGACCTGTCGAAGCGCCGCGCCCAGGCCGTCGCCGATGCCTTGGCGGGCGGGGGCGTATCGGCCTCGCGCATGACCGTTGAGGGCTTCGCAGCGACCCAGCCGGTGGCGTCCAACGGCGACGACGCCGGGCGGGCGAAGAACTGTCGCGTCGAGATCGTGCTGCGCGAGAACGCCTGACACGGCGCGCCTACGCTCGGGATCATGGCCCGACGACTCGTCCCCCTTCTCGCCGCTGCGGTGCTGCTGACCGGGTGCGGGGCATCACCCGTTCCGACGTCCGCGACCCCGACCCACCACGCCCCGAGCCGGGCCGTCGGGCTCGGCGACTCGATCATGGCCGGCACCAACTGCCGTTGTGAGGGGCCGATGGCGGCGTACGCCGACGCCGTGGTCTCCGAACGGGGCACCCGCCCCGACGTGACGAACCTGGGTGTCGCCGGGTGGACGACCGACGACCTCCGCTCGTTCGTCACGACGGACGCCGACGCTCGCGCCGCGCTGGCGCGGTCCGACACCGTGCTGGTCAT
>CALMPQ010000101.1 GCA_937872005.1 uncultured Propioniciclava sp. | reverse complement strand
CGGTACGACGATGATGCTTCATGTCAGGCGCTCCACGGGCAGGCTGGAATGCTGCTCGGTGGCAGGCACCACGAAGGGGATCACCGACAGGGTCGACCCGCCCACCACAGCGTTGGCGGTGTCGGTGCTGCGGGTGCAGTGGATGGTGATCCCGGTGAGCGCATCGCCGACCTTGCCGGCCATCGCCGACGCGGCGGCCTGGCAGTCACCTTCGGTGCCGTGCTCGACCGCGGAGGCGCGCACGCCGGCGTTGGCGATCGTCAGGGCTGCCGAGCGCCCGTAGTAGTACAGGGCGCCCTGCATGGCCAGGAACATCACGCTGAAGAGCAGGGGCAGCCAGATGATCACCTCGACACTGGCTGACCCCCGCTCATCGTCTCGAGGGTGGTGGTGGAGCACGGGTCAGCCGAGCTTGCCGGCCTCGCGGGCCACGAACGCGGACACGGCGGCGATCGCGATGCCGGCGATGATAACCACCGCGGCGGCGATGAAGATCCACTCCACGACGTTGGAGCCCTCCTCCTGCTCGCGGGTGGACTTGGCCTCGACCCACCGGCGTCCCGACGCGAGCCAGAACGTGAGGGTGGCGTGGAGGGGCAGCAGCGTGTTCTTCATGGGTGTGTTCCTTCCAGGGTTTGGGGTGGAGGTATCAGGTGGGCAGGAAGAGTCGGGACAGGGCGGGGCCGAGCAGGATCGCCATGAAGATGACGCCCAACACGGCTGCGGGGATCACCAGTCGTTCGCCGACCTCGTTGGCCTTGGCGTGTTCGGTGGTGAGCATGGCGGTGCGTAGTGCGCTGCTCCGCGCGCGGAGCGTGTCGTAGACCTGGGCGCCCTCCTCACCGGACAGGCGCATGATGTCCGCGAGGTCGGCCAGGTCGGGCAGCCCGAGTTCATCCGACAGGCTGTTCAGCGCGTCCCAGGGGGCTTGCCCGGACCAGCGGGAACGACCGAGTTCCTCGCGCAAGCGTTGGAAGACCCAGCTTTCCCCCACCGCGGCGGCGTTCTCCAGGGCTTGGCGGGGCCCGGCGCCGGCATTGCGCTCCAGGGCGACCAGGTCGATGTAGGCGCCCAGAGCTCGGTTGAAGTCGGTGCGCGCCTCCTTCGCATCCAGGGCGACATCCAGGTTGGGCACGAACCACATCCCGGCTGCGGCGGCCAGCGTGCCGACGGTGGGGATGATCAGCGGGATGGGGAAGGTGAGCGAGAACACCCACGCCATCGCGGGGATGAGGACCAGCGCCGAGGAGGCGTAGAGGATCTTCTGGCCGTAGAACACCGACAGCGGCCGGCGCAGCAGGCGCAGTTCCCGGTGCGGGACGCGTCCCCATGCCCGGGCCGGGAGGCGGCGGATCGCCAGCCGGCCCAGCCGCCCGGTCAGGTCGCCGGCCGTGCTGTCGTCTTCGAGGGTGGGGTCGGGCCGCAAGGGGGTGCGCGGGGAGAGCCGCTCCAGGGCGTTGGCCAGGTCGGGCTGGGCGGGGGCGAGCTGCCAGATCAGCAGGGCCACCCCGCCGGCCACGAGGATGCCTGCGGCGATCATCAACTGCAGTCCGGTCGGCATGGCGCTCATCCCCTCGTTCCGGCCGGGGCCAGGATCCGGGCGGGTGGCTTGCCGGTGGTCATCCGTCGCATCCACACCAGCGTCACCGCGTAGCCGGCGAGCAGGACGCCCAGCACGAGCTGCCCCAACCCGGTGGCGTACGGGGCCATGAACGGTCCGGACAGGGCCAGGCCGGTCAGGAACACCACCGAGATGATCGTGACCAGCCGTGCGGTCTGCCGGGGCTTGGCGCGGTCGGCCTCGATCTTGCGGCGAGCGGTCACATCGTCGGCGACCGATTCGGCCAGCCCGGTCAGGATCGCCGCCAGGCCGGCACCCCGATGCCGGGCACTCAGGATCAGCGCACCGGCGACCAGGTCGCCGGTGGCGTCGTCCAACTCCTGCGCGAACTGCCGCAGGGCAGGCTCGGTGTGCCAGCGCGCGCTCAGCCGAGCGACGAGGCGTCCCACCTGAGGACGGATCGCCTCCGGGGTGGAGCGCAGGGTGGCGACCAGCGCCTGCTCCAGGCCGACACCGACGGTCAACACCCCGGCCAGGCTACGGGTCCACTCCGCCAACGCCTCGAGCGTGGCGATCCGCGCCTTCTCGGGCGAGGTGGCGGCCACATACGGCAAACCGAGCACGACCAGCGGGAGCACGATCGCGGCCAGGATCCAGCCGGTCAGCACCGCGACCACCACCCCGACAGCCAGCGCGACCAGGGTGGCCGCCCTCGTGCGCGGGGACAGGTGCTGCCACCAGGACTGCCGAGTCGTGACCCGTTGGGGTTTCGAGTCCGGTTCGGGCTGGGGCACCAGCCCCCACACCACCCCGAGCAGACCGGCGACGACCAGCGCGCCAGACAAGCCAGCCAGCAGCGGCATCATCGCAGTCCCCCGCTCGCCTCGGTGTGGAACCCGTGCAGGTCGAACCCCTCGGCGGCCAGGTCCCGGAGTTCGTCGGGGAGCACGTGCGCCACCGCCCGCCCGGCTGTGCCCTGGGGCTCGCGGAACACGTGGGTCAGCGCGTAGCGCTTCTCCGACTCGCCGGGGGTGAGGTGCACGATCTCGGAGACCCAACGCCGCTTCTCCGCCTGCCCGCCCGCATCGGTCTTCTGCAGCCGGATGTACACGATCAGGTCGACGACCTGGGCCAGCTTCGTCACCGCCAGTTCCGCGGTCACTTGCGGGCCCGACTCCATCGCACAGGTCACCAGCTTGCCGACCGTGCCCTCAGCATCGGTGGCATGGGTGGTGCAGATCGAACCGGGCCCGGACTCCATCACCTTCAACATGTCCCACGCCTCCGCGCCGCGGACCTCGCCGACGATCTGGCGGCTCAGGATGTAGCGGAAGCTGTCGCGGATCTGCTGGGCGGTGGAGTACTGGCCCGCGATCCGGCCATCCACGCCCCGCTCGCCGGACCCGGCCCGTGCCTCCCACGCGAACACCACATCGTGCTGGTCGGGCAACTCGTGCAACGCCAACTCGTACTCGGTCTCGAAGGTGCCGAGCACTTCATCGCGGGGGATCTCGGCGCACAACGCCCGCACCAGGGTGGTCTTCCCCACTCCTTGGACGCCGGCCACCACGATCGACTTCTTTGCCCGCACCGCCGCCGCGAGGAACGAGGCCGCCACCGGCGACAACAACTGGCGGGTGACCAGGTCGGCCAGCGTGACCCGCATCAGCCGGTGCCGGCGGATCGACACCGCCGGCCGCGGGGTCAACCAGGCGGTCGCCGCCAACCGGGCGCCCCCATCCAACCGCAGGTCCAACGAAGGCTGTGCCTCAGAAAACGGGCGCGGGTTGACCTCCGAACGCGACGCGATGAACGCCAGGAACTCGATCAACTCCTGGTCGGATTCGGCCACCGGCGGGCCGACCGTGATCGTGCCGTCGGTGTGCTCCAACCGCACCCGGTCGTACCCGTTGATGATGATGTTCTCCACGGTGTCGTCATCCACCAACGGCTGCAGCCGGCCCAGCCGGAACAGCGAGTCGAACACCGCTTGGGCCAACCGCTGCTGCATCCCCGGCGACCACGGCCGCCCACCCGCCAGCACCGCCTCCGCGGCCGCCGCATCCAACAACTCCAACACGATCGTGCGGCCCTGCTCCTCCTGGGCCTCCCGGCTCACATGCGTGCGGTCCTCCCCCAGGCTGCGGGTGAGCTGATCGGACGCCTGGGCGCGGAACGCGGCCACCAACCCCCAGTCGATCTCCCCCTCGACCGTGCGCTGCCCCACCCACGCCGGCAACTCCTCAGCACTCAAACCCGCAAACCCGGTCACCCGGCTTGACGACACCGCAGGAGCCGGCCCCGGTGTGCTGGTTGGTTCACCCAGCCGGAAGTCGCCCCGAACCCGGCCCGCCCGCGGCGTCGAGCCGCCGGTGGTGGTGGTGGTGGCGAGCGTGCCGCTGAACAGCGGCAGACTGCGGAGGTCCCGGCCGTTGATCTGGTCGGTCATCGCACACCCTCCTGGACCTCGATCGGCAACAACCCGTCCGTGGTGGACGCGGCCGCCTGCTGCAGCACCTCGCGCAGCGCCAGGACGCTGCGCTGGTAGGCCGACCGGGCGAACACCTCGCGTCCGGTCCGGCCCAGCAGGCGCGCCACACCCCCCGGCGGCGAGTAGCCGGCCCCCTCGGAGAACACCAGCGCGTCCCGGGGCGCCCACGCCACCTCCCCGAACGCCGGGAGCTCCAACACGCCAGAGATCTCCCGGACCGAGTACGGGCGCCCCACCCCCGCCACCACGACCCCGCACGCCGACGCCGCGCCCGCCTTGAGCGTCGCGGCCCACGAACGGGCCGCCGACACCGCCGGAAGGCTCGAACGCGTCAACAGCACCGTCACGTCAGCGCCCAACACCAACGGCATCGCACTGCCGTCCAAGCCCAGGCGTCCGGCGTCGACGATGACGTCCTGACCGGTGCCCGCCAGGGCTCGCAACGCCTCCAGCAGGGGCCCCCACAGGCCCTCCACCCCGACCGCCTGCTCGTGCGACCGGATGCCGGCCAGCAGGTGCGCGTGGCTGCCCTCCATCGGCAGCAGCAACGTCGGCAACGTGGCAGCGAGCTGGCCCTGACGGTGCGCCATCGCCAAGTGGATCAGACCCGGCTGGTCGACGGCGCCCTTGAAGTAGCCGGCCAGGATGCTCGACCCGCCAGTCGGGTCAGCCTCCACCAACGTGACCGGCCGCGGCCACGACAGCGCCAACGCCACCGATGTGGTGGTCACCCACGGTGACCCGGACGCCGCGCAGAGTGCGAAGATGGCCATCGCTCAGCGCTCCCGCGCGTCCAGCACGACCGCAACCCGACCGGTACCGGCACGAGCCGCAACCTGGGGCGCCTGCCCCGAGGGGACCAGCACGTCCACCACAACCTGGGTGTCGGCCTGGTGCACGCCCAGCACCTCGGCTGCCACCGCGAACGGCTCGCCCGCCAAGTCGGCCTGCGCCTCCGGGGTCTGCACCAAGCGCACCTGGTCACCGGGGCGGAGTTCCTCACCGGGGAGCTGCCCCACCGCCAAGGACACCCCCACCACCGACAGGCCCGACGCCGGCGGCAACACTGCGGTGACCTGAGCTGGGGACAACAGGCCGCCTGCCACCAGATCGGTGGTCGCGCGCTGGCCCACGACCTCGCCCAGCCGCTCGCCCACAACGACCGGCAACGCGGGGTCGGGACTGACCCGCACCAACATCAGGTCCTGCTCGCTGATCGTCGCGCCGCGCGTGATCGCAGTGCGGGTGGCCACCACCTCGACCGTCGAGGTCGACGCGGTCCACGCCCACACCCCACCCAGAGCGCCGAACAGGACCAAGGCGACCGAGACCACGATCAGGACCGGCCGCCGGCGCACCTTCGGCGCCCGCGGGGGCAGCAGCCCGTCGGGCGCCGGAGCACGGTCGGACTTGGAGCGGGTTGCAGTGGGGGTGATTGCGCTCACGAGAGTGATTCCTTACTGGTTGAGAACTTGGGCTTCGCCCATCCGGATCGAGGTGGAGCTACCCACCTGCCACGTGAAGACGCCCTGGTCGCCGTTGCTGGCCCGCCACGTGGCCTGCCAGTTCGTCAGGGCCGTCACCGTGTAGTCGCCCTGCTCGGAGTAGAGGTGACCGCACGTCGGGGACGGTGAGATGCCGTGGCGGTCCTCATACGGCGTGCCGGCCGTCGTGCAGGTCACCACCCCGCCATCGCCCATCTCCCACCGCGTCGACGTCACCTCCGCCGTCAACGTCACCGTGACCCCGCCGGCCGACAAGGACCGGGTCTGCGGGCCCAACGTCGTGGCACCCGGGTTCTGCACCCACAACCACGTCGGCAACCCAATCAAACCCATCCGATCCGGACCCGGCTCCGGCACAATGCCGATCTCGACCGGCGTGAACTCCATGCTCGCCCGCAACTGACGGGCGACCTCCTCCACATCGACCGACGAAGCAGCACTCGGCGCCCAGAACGTGTACACATTGAGGCGATTGGTCGGATGGGTGCAGGCAAGGACCACGCCATCCGTGTGCCCCCGCCACAGAGGATCACCCAGAGCTGGCTGGGGGGTCAACGGGCCGACATAGCAGGTGCGTCCGCTGTCCCACTCACCAAGGTGGGTTGAGCACTCAATCGCCGCACCTTCGAACGTGCACGTTCTGGCAGTCAGCTTCTCGCCGCTCCCCCCGCGAGGCTGTGCGGCAGATGGGGGCGGCCCCTCCGGCACGACGATGATGGCGCAGCGGGTCCGGACCCAAACCTGCCCCTCGGGGCAGGTCGGCGCCTGGGGTGCGGCTACCGCGGCAGGTGTAAGCCCGAACAACACCATCAGCAGCACGAGCACGATGCCGAGGACCCCCCTCCTCAGCATTCGAGAGCCACCACTTCATCGCTGGTCGCGCGCAGCCCGACCAGGGTCTCCTCCACCGTGAACCGATGCAGGACCCGAGTTGGCCCTCCGCCCGCGATGGACTGGCCATCGGCG
>CALMPQ010000100.1 GCA_937872005.1 uncultured Propioniciclava sp. | reverse complement strand
TAGCGCTCGGCCGGACGCCCCGCATCCTCGGCCGCCGCCAGCGCGGTCGCCACGTCGTCGAACAGCAGCTCGACGGGCTCCCACGGCTTCGACAGGCTCAGCCGCCCAGCGTCAGGGCCCAGCCGCCCAGCGTCAGGGCTCAGCCACCCGGCGTCCGACATCAGTCCACCACCGCCCGCAGGAACCAGTCCTCACCGGCGACGGGGTGGGCCAGTTCGTACACCCCCGGCAGGCTGGTTCGCCCCGAGCTGGCCACCACCCGGTACACCTCCGACTCGGCCAGCAGGTCCTCCCCCGGCCTGCTCCACCAGTCGGCCGTCTCGCGCCACCGGCTCTCGACGTCGAGCACCCGCCAGTACCGCCGCCGCCACAGGAACTCCACCGGGGCGGGCTCCCCACCCAGCTCACCCGACCGCACCGCGATCGGCTCGTCGTACCGCCGCATGACCACCTCCGCAAGACCCATCTTTCGAACAATTGTTCGAAGGGGTCACCACTATACGAGCGCCCTCCGACAATCCGTCAAGGGCCCTCGTCCGGGGCCATCAGTAGGTGATCGTCTCCACCCCGTCGGCTCCGCCGAGCAGCGTGACGGTCGCCTTCTGGTGCCCGAAGACGCCCACGGTGACGACGCCGGGCCAGCTGTTCACCTCGTCCTCGAACGCCAGCGGCGCGGTGATCGCGAGCCCCCGCACGTCCAGGATGTGCTGCCCGTTGTCGGTCACGTAGGGCTCCCCGTCGGGGCCCCGCCGCAGCACCGCCTCACCCGAGGTGCCCAGCACCCCGGCGGCGAACCGACGCGCCACGGCCGCCGATGCCATGGGGATCACCTCCACCGGCAACCCGAAGGCCCCCAGGACGTCCACCGCCTTGGAGGAATCCACGATGCACACGAACGTGTCGGCCTGCGCGGCGATGATCTTCTCCCGAGTCAATGCGCCCCCGCCACCCTTGAGCAGGTAGCCGTTCGGGTCGACCTCGTCGGCCCCGTCGACGTACACGTCGAGCCGATCGACGTCGTTGGCGTCCAGCACCGGGATGCCCAGCGCCTTCAGCTTGGCCGTCGAGCCCACCGAACTCGACACCGCACCCGCCACGCGCTCGGGCATCTCCCCCAGCCCGGCGATGAAGTGGGCGGCCGTCGAGCCGGTGCCCACCCCCACGATCGTGCCGGGTCGCACATACGCCAGCGCGGCACGGCCGACCAGTTCCTTCAGCGCGTCCTGGCTCAGCGACATGGGGTCCTCCTCGGCTCGCACACGGGTCGGATTCATCCTCGCAGACCCCCGCCCGCGGCGTGGCTCAGCGCCGCGAAGACACCGACCCCGGTTCGCGCGGGCCCAGCAGTTGCGACACCGTCACGAGCGTGAATCCCCGCTCGCGCAAGCCCGCAACCACGCGCGGGACGGCGTCCACCGTCGGGGCGTGGATGTCGTGCATCAGCACGATCGAGCCCGCCTTGGCGTCACCGACCGCCGAGGCCACCGTCGCGTCGGCCGAGCGGGTCTTCCAGTCGAGTGTGTCGACGTCCCACAGGATGATGGGCGCGCCGACGACCGACTTCATCGCATCGTTGTACGACCCGTAGGGCGGCCGGAACACCGTCGGCGTCACCCCGGCGGCCTCGACCGCCTCGACACCCCGGCGCACCTCGGCCCGTTGCCCCTCGGCCCCCAACTTGGTCAGTTGCTTGTGCGACCACGTGTGGGTGCCGACCTCGTGGCCCTCGGCCGCCATCCGACGCACGAGGGCGGGCTGGGCCTTCACCGAGGTGCCAAGCACGAAGAACGTCGCCGGCGCCTTCGCCGCCGCCAGGTCGTCCAGCAGACGCCCGGTCTCCTTGCCCGGTCCGTCGTCGAACGTCAAGGCCACGCACCGCTCCACCGCGCAGTCCACGGACGCCGCGGGCTGCGGTTCCACCCGCTCCGCCGGCGTCGGTGTCGGCGAGGCCGGGCCGACCAGGCCAAGCACGGCGTCGCGCACCTCGCGACCCTGCTCCGACAGGAGCCCGTCCACCATCGAGGGCGGCAGCGTGGCCTCGGCCACACCCTCGCTGTGCGGCAGTAGGACGCCCTCGCCGACCCGGACCACGAGCTCGCCACGCGGGCTGAACACGAGGTCGTCGAAGAGGTGCTCCTGCGCCTCGGGCGTCGTCACCAGTTCGTCCAGCACCGGGTGCCCGGCGGCGCGGAGTGCCTCGACCACGCCGAGCATCGCCCGGGCGCGCGCGGCCGGCGCCAACAGGTCGATCGAGCGCAGCGCAGGCCCGGCCGTGCGCCCGCCGTAGAGCACCGCGCTCGAGTTCTGCCCCGACGCCCCCGCGAACTCGTAGACCTCCAGCCGGACGCCGACCCAAGCCGGGGCGTCCAGCACGGTCTGCCAGGTGCCGCTCAACTCGGGCGGCGCCTCGGTGCTGGGCTGGTTGTCGGCCAGGAACGCGCGCTCGCGCGCGGCGAGGTCGTCGGCCATCAGCTGCGTCAGCGCCCCGACCCCGGGGACCACCGGCCACTGCAGGTGCACCGGCAGGGTGGGGTCGTTGTTGGAGAGGGTCTCGACCGTCCACGCGGGCCCGGCCGCCCCCGCCGTCGGCGAAGCCGCCACCGAGGTCGGCCCGGCAGCCACCGTGGGCTCCGGGGTCGGACCCGCCTGGGGCCCCACCGTGCAGGCTGACAGCAGCACGCCCACGAGACACACCCCGACGAGTGCCCTCCGCGGTTTCACTGCTTGCGGAACACGTCGTCCATCACGTCGACCCGCGGCGGGCGCAGGATCGAGCGGGCGACATTGCGGAAGTCGTACGTCTCCAGGATGTTGGCGGCTTCTTCATCGGTGAGGTCGTACGCGTGCGCGAGCATGCGCACGTGCTCGGTATAGAAGGCGTGCAGCTTGTCCACGCCCTTGATGAACTCGAGCGCATTGCCCATGGGCCGGTCCTCCTGCGGGGTCGGGGGCGCCACCCGCGTGGGCGAAGCCTGCTGCCCACCCTAGTCGCTACCCTGATCAACCATGGAGATGCTTCCTGCTGCATTCGCCTCGGGTTGGGCCAGCGGCATCAACGCGTGGGGCACCGTGCTCGTGCTCGGGGTGCTGGGCCGCTTCGCGCACATCGACGGGATCCCCGCCGGGTTCCAGCGCACCGACGTGCTCATCATCGTCGCGGTCCTGTGCGCGATCGAGCTGGTGGCCGACAAGATCCCCTACATCGACAGCGCGTGGGACACCATCTCCACCGTCATCCGCCCCCTCGCCGGTGCCGCGATCGGCGCCCTCTACGCCGGCGCGACCGGCGACCTGGCCACCATCACCCTGGCTGCGGTCGGGGGCGTCACGGCGCTGGTCAGCCACCTCACCAAGGCGGGGTTGCGGCTCGCGGTGAACACCTCCCCCGAGCCCTTCACCAACGTCGCGGCCTCCGCAGCGGGGGACGTCGCGGTCACCGGGGTCGCCACCCTCGTCGCGTTGGCGCCCGTCGCCGCCGCCGTGGTCGTCGCGGTACTGCTCGTGCTGGGCCTGCTCGCCCTGTGGGCCATCGCGAGCAGGATCCGGCGCGGTTGGTTGGCCTACCAACGCTGGTTGAGTCGCCGCAAGAACCCCACCGCGGCCTGATGGGCCGCATCACCGTCCTCGGCCGCACATTCGCCGGGGTCGCGGCATCCGTGCGTCTCGCCCGCGTCGGCCACGAGGTCACCCTGGTCGACTCACCGGCCGCCGACCTGCGCCCCCAGCTCGCCGACGTGCTCGACTTCCCCGCGCCGTGGCGCGACCTGTTCAAGAAGTCCGGAC
>CALMPQ010000099.1 GCA_937872005.1 uncultured Propioniciclava sp. | reverse complement strand
CCGCAACCCCGACGTGCGGGCCAGCGACGCCGACCGCGACATCGCGGCCGAGGCCATCAACGCGGCCTTCTCCGACGGACGTCTCGACTCCCTCGAGCACTCCGACCGGCTCGGTGCCGTGCTGGCCGCCAAACGGCTGGGCGAGCTCACGCCGCTGCTCGACGACATCGTGGTGGTCGGACGCCCCAAGCCCCCGACCACGCCCGCCGCGAAGGCGCGCCGCGTTCAGGATGGTGCGATCCGGTCGTGGATCGGCCTGGCGATCCTGTTCAACGTGATCTGGGTCGCGACGTGGCTCTTCTCCGGGGACGCGCCCTACTACTACTGGCCGATCTGGCCGATGATCGGCACCGGCATCCCGGTGCTGCTGACCTGGCTGGGCGCAGGCGCCTCCGCGCGCAAGCACGAGGGGCAGCCGCTGGAGATCGAGGCGTCCGACATCGAAGACCGGGCGGTCCGGCGCGAACGCCGCCGGGAGCGGCGGCAGGGCTGACGCACCCGGCGGTTCTTTTCTGATGCTCCTATGGGTTGTCAGGGGGGGCTTGTAGGGTGCAGCGCGTGCCTGTGATCGAAGCCCGCGAGCTCACCAAGACGTTCGGCGACTTCACCGCCGTTGACGCGATCTCGTTCGAGGTCGCGCCCGGTGAGTCGTTCGGCCTGCTCGGGCCCAACGGGGCCGGCAAGTCCACGACGATGCGGATGATCGGGGGCACGTCGCTGCGCACGTCCGGGTCGTTGCGGGTGCTGGGGCTGGACCCTGAGGAGCACGGGCCCGAGGTGCGGGCGTCCCTCGGGGTGGTGCCGCAGCAGGACGCGCTGGACGAGGAACTGCGCGCCCGCGACAACCTCATCGTGTACGGGCGCTACTTCGGGCTGCCGCTGAGCTACCTGGGGCCGAAGGCCGACGAGTTGTTGGAGTTCGCGCAGCTGACCGAGAAGGCGAACGCCAAGGTGGGGGCTCTGTCGGGCGGGATGAAGCGCCGCCTGACGATCGCGCGCGGGCTGGTCAACGAGCCACGCATCCTGCTGCTCGACGAGCCGACGACCGGGCTAGACCCGCAGGCGCGGCACATCCTGTGGGACCGGCTGTTCCGGCTCAAGGAGCAGGGCGTCACCCTCGTGCTGACCACGCACTTCATGGACGAGGCGGAGCAACTCTGCGACCGCCTCGTCGTGATCGACAAGGGCCGGATCGTGGCGGAGGGGTCGCCCCAAGAGCTCATTCGTCAGTACGCGACCCGGGAAGTCGTCGAGGTGCGGTTCGGGTCGGCGCGCAACGCCGAGATGGAGGGCGTGCTGCGCTCGATCACCGAGCGGATCGAGGTGCTCCCCGACCGCATCCTGCTCTACGACGACGCCGGGGAGTCGCTGCTCGACGAGATCAACCGCCGCGGGCTGAACCCCCTGACCTCGCTGGTGCGGCGCTCGTCGCTGGAGGACGTGTTCCTCCGCCTCACGGGGAGGTCGCTCATTGACTGAGGTCAGCTTCACGGGGTTGGACCACGCGGCCCTCGCCCGCCGGACGCGGCGTTGGGGGTGGCTGCAGTACGCCGGCTACCGGCAGGCCGCCGAGAAGCCGTTCTTCTGGACGGCCTTCGTCACCGCCCTCGGCAACCCGGTGCTCTACCTCGTCGCGATGGGCCTCGGGCTGGGTTCGATCGTGGACGCCGACGTCGAGGGTGTGCGGTACCTCTGGTTCGTCGCGCCGGGGCTTCTCGTGGCGACGGTGGTCTCGACGGGCGCGCAGTTCGGGACGTGGCCGATCTTCGCCGGGTTCAAGTGGCAGCGGTTCTACTACTCGGCCCACGCCGCGCCCATCGAGCCGTGGCAGCTGCCGCTCGGTGAGGGGGTCGCGATCTCGGTGCGGCTGCTCGTGCAGGCGGCGCTGTTCTGGCTCGTGGCGTGGGCGTTCGGGGCGTGGCCGTCGGCGTCCTCGTTGTGGATCGTGCCGATCGCCATGCTGGCCGCGATGGCGATGTTCGCGCCGCTGATGGCGTACGCGGCGACGCTGGAGGAGGAGGGGCTGCAGTTCACGTTCGTGCAGCGGCTGGTCGTGATGCCGATGTTCCTGTTCGCGGGGACGCTCTTCCCGCTGGCATCGATGCCGATCTACCTGCAGTGGATCGGCTGGCTCTCCCCGATGTGGCACGGCACCCAGCTGGCACGGGTGGCGTCCTACGGGTTGGCGGTGCCGGGGTGGCTGCTGGCGGTGCACATCGTGTTCTTGGTGGCATGCGTGGTCGGCGGGCTGTGGGTCGCTGCGCACACGTTCACGCGGAGGTTGGTGCGATGACGTCGGGTGACGTGATGGCGCCGATCCGCGAGCGGTTGGGGCGACGTTCGGGGGTGTGGCGCGGGCTGTACGCGGGCAACGCGCGGGCGGTGGTCGAGCGCGGCTTCCGGGTGATCCGCACGCAGAACTGGGCCGTGATCGCCACGGGCTTCTTCGAGCCGGTGTTCTACCTGCTCGCGATGGGCGTCGGCATGGGCGCGCTGGTGGGGTCGGTGCCGGGGCCGGACGGGCGTCCGATCTCGTACGCGATGTACATCGCGCCGGCCCTGCTGGCGACGTCGGCGATGAACGGTGCCATCTACGACTCGGTGAACAACACGTTCTTCAAGCTGCGCTACAGCAAGCTGTACGAGGGGATGCTGGCCACGTCGCTCGGGCCGCTGGACGTGGCGCTGGGCGAGATCTTCATGGCGCTGTTCCGGGGGCTGCTGTACGCGATGGGGTTCCTGGCGGTGATCGGCCTGATGGGGCTGGCGACGTCGTGGTGGGCTCTGGCGATGATTCCCGTGGCGTTGCTGATCGCGTTGGGGTTCGCCTCGTTGGGGTTCGCGGTGACGAGCTTCATGAAGAGCTTCCAGCAGCTCGAGCTGGTGCCCCTGGTGCTGCTGCCGATGTTCCTGTTGTCGGCGACGCTGTTCCCGATCACGGTGTACCCCGAGCCGCTGCAATGGGTGATCATGGCGCTGCCGCTGTGGCACGGCGTGGAGTTGATGCGCCAGCTGTCGGTGGGGTTCTTCGACGGCGCCACGGTGGTGCACGTCGGCTACTTCCTGGTGATGAGCGTGATCGGCATCATCGCGGCGTCCGTGCGGTTGCGGAAGTTGTTCCTGCGTTAGGGGCGTTAGGGGCGTTAGGGGCGCGACACTCACCTTTGTCACGGGAGAGCGCCGAATTTCGCGTCGTTCTCGTGACATGGGTGAGTGTCGCGCCGGGTGGGGTGCCGCGGGGGTGGGCAGCGGGGGTGGGCAGGGATCAGGGATTAGGCGGTCAGGGAAGCTTCTTCGACTTCGCCGCGTTGGCGACGGCGATGTCGAGCAGGCGCTGGGCTTCTGCGAGCTCGTCGATGCGGTCGTTCCAGTCGTCGACGGTGATCGCGACGATGTTGTTGCCGACGAGCTGCGCGGCGACGGCCGCGTTGTCCCACGTCGCGACGAACTCGTCGTCATCGGCGACCTGGACCGTGTAGTTCGGCAGCTCCAGGCTCCCGACCCGGCACTGGCCCGTGTCGTTCTGGATGTCGGCGAGTGCGCCCGGGGCATCGGCCCAGGAGGTGACGACGTGGTCCACGGAGACACCCAAGGTGGTGGCGTCCTCGAACCAGAACCACCAGCGACCCAGCGTCGGGAGCGGCTCGTTGCCGGTGGCGCCGTTGTCGGTGGTGTCGCAGTACTGGCCCGAGAAGGTCGCCATGCCGGTGTCGGTGACCCCGGAGTCCGAAAGGGTGTCGAGGCCGAGGTGGCCGACGTCCTTCTTCTTGAGCGAAACCTGGTTGGGGAGGGTCGCTTCCTGACCGCGAGGCTTGACCGGCTTGCCCGGCTTGGTGGGCTCGACGGGGTCGGCGAGGGGCGGGGGAGGCGCGGCGTCGACCGGGTTCGCGGCGATGGCCGAGTTGGCGGCGACGACGGACGCGGCGAGCGTCATGGCGAGGGCAGAAGCAACGAGGGTGGTCTTCGAGGTGCTCATGCCGTACAAGACGAAGGAGCCCCCCGATCGGTTGACCCACATCGCTGAGACTTTGCTGAGAGTGTGGGTCGCGGGTCGCCCCGGGCGATCAGAAGGTCAGGACGATCTTCCCGACGTTGTCGCCCCCGGTCAGCTGCTGGTGGGCCTTCGCGACGTCCTCGATCGGGAACCGGGTCTCGTGGGCGACCTTGATCTCACCCGAGCTGATCAGCGGCCACACCTCGGCGGCGACGCGGGCGACGATGGCGCACTTCTCGTTCACCGGGCGGTAGCGCAGCGACGTCGCGGTCACGGTGGCGCCCTTGTTGAGCAGCAACCCCAGGTTGAGCTCGCCCTTCACGCCACCCTGCAGCCCGATGACGACGAGTCGCCCGCGTCGGGCCAGCGACTTCACGTTGGCGTCCAGGTACTTGGCGCCCATGATGTCGAGGATCACGTCGACACCCTTCCCGTCGGTCGCCTCCTTCAACGCCGCGGCCCAGTCGTCGTGGTAGTCCAGCGCGATGTCGGCGCCCAGCGCCCGGCAGAACTCGAGCTTCTCGGGCGAGCCGGCCGTGGTGGCCACCCGGCAGCCCTGCCCCTTCGCGTACTGGATCGCGAACGACCCGATGCCGCCCGCCCCGCCGTGGACGAGCAGGGTCTCGCCGGGGCGCAACGACACATGGTCCATGTTCGACACGACGGTGGCGGCCACCTCGACCAGCCCCGCAGCCGTGACCAGGTCGACGCCATCCGGCGGCCGGATCACCTGCGCCGCCGGCACGGCCACGAGTTCGGCGTAGCCGCCCCCCGCAAGCAGCGCCACGCAGGGCTCGCCGACGACCCAGTCCTCGACGTCGTCGCCGAGGGCTTCGATGTGCCCCGACACCTCGAGGCCGATGACCTCCGACGTCCCGGCGGGCGGCGGGTAGTGGCCCTGCCGCTGCAGGATGTCGGCGCGGTTCACCCCGGCCGCCACCACCCGGACCACGACCTCACCGGGACCGGCGACCGGATCCTCGACCTCGACGATCTGCAGGACCTCGGGTCCACCCGGCTCTGTGACAACGACGGCACGCATGGCTCCACCCTAGTCCGGCACACCGGGGGCGGCGGTAGGATGATCCCCGATCTGGCGAGATCGCATAGTGGACTAGTGCAGCCGCCTTGAAAGCGGCCGAGGGGCAACCCTCCGTGGGTTCGAATCCCACTCTCGCCGCGTGGCTGCCGACCAGTTCGTCATCGTCCCCCGCCCGCCGGTGCGCGCGTTCGCGCTGGCGGCCGTGCTGGCCGTCGTGGGCGCCGCCCTGGTCGTGGTCCCGGCCGACGGGGCGCCCCGGATCATCCTGGTCGTGCTCGGCATCGTCCTGTTCGTCGCGGCCGCGCTGCTGGTCGGGCTGGCCTGGGCGGCGTCCCGGCGCCAGCGGGTCACCATCGAGCTGGACGCCGACGGCTACCGCGTCGACGCACCCACCGGCATGCGCGTCGGCACGTGGAAGGACGTCACCCGCGTCACCACCGCTCCCGGGCGCCTCACCCTGCACCAGGGGGAGGCCGAGCGGGTCCACCTCGTCGCCCCGAACGGCCGCGTGCCCCAGCTCGACGAGATCGCCGAAGCCGTCAGCAAGCGCCTCGACGACGACCGCGGCTACACGATCTGGGAGGGCTGACCGGCCCGTTCGGCGGCGCTCAGCCGTCCGTGCCGGGGTACGGCGCCGGGTTGTACGCGCACTCGTCCACGACCGACGCGGGCGGCGCCGCGGCCGTCGGGGTGGCGGTCGGCGTGGGCTCCGGCTCGGGCGTCCCGGACGCCGTGGGCGTGGGTTCGCTCGTGGTCGGCGCGGCCACCACGGGCGGCGGCGGGTTGATGGCCAGCTGGACGCGCTCGCGGACCAAGTCCCAGTCGGGGTTGCTCGTCAGGAAGCCGTCCTTGTCGTTCTCGAACGACACCGAGGTCATGGTGCCGCCCTGCACCCGCAGGGCCAGGGCCAGCATCGCGGGCAGGCGGCGGTTGGGCACGTCGGAGGACACGATGTCGCGCCCGGCTTTCGACAGCGCCTCGTAGTTGGCCAGCACGCGGGTGGGGTTGGCCTGCTTCACCACGGCCTGGACCACACACCGCTGCCGCGACATCCGGTCGTAGTCGCCGGTCTCGATGCCGTAGCGGCCGCGGGCGAACCAGAGGGCGTCCTGACCGTTGAGGTGCTGGTCGGGGCCGGGCGGCAGCCAGCGGTCGGGCGGCACGTTGCCGGTGGTGCGACCGCCGACCGGCACGGGCCGGTTGATGTTCACCGTGATGCCGCCCAACGCGTTGATGAACTCG
>CALMPQ010000098.1 GCA_937872005.1 uncultured Propioniciclava sp. | reverse complement strand
CCGCGCCGAGGAGGCGCCGGGCCGCGGCTGGCACTGGGGCCCCGAGGCCTGGCACCCCGAACTGCCGCGGGGCGAACGGGTCCGCATGGGGCGGGTGGGCACGCTGGCCGAGATCGTGTCCGGTCCGTCGCACACGCCCGACGGCACCATGAACCTCGTCGGCGCACTCCGCAAGGCCATGGGCACCACCGGGTACACCGAGGTCAAGGAGTTCCAGCGCGTGGAGATCGTGGTCCACGCCTGACATGCGGACGCCGTCGGTTCTGGTCCTCGTCCTGTCGCTCGTGTTGGGGGTGGCGGGGCTGGCCGGGGGCGTCTGGTGGTTCAGCGTGCGGCCGGCGCAGCAGCTCGAGGCCGCTGCCGAGCGCGTGGTGGCCGGTCTGGCCGTCGGCGAGTTGGCGGCCGAGGACGTCGTCGACCCCGGCACCGTTGACCTCGCGAAGGTCTACGCCGGCATGGGATCGCTGCGGCCCACGGTGACCCGCGTCGCCGAGTTGACCCCCCGCGAACCCGGCGTGGTCGCCACGAAGCTGGCGTGGTCGTGGGTGATCCACGACGGCAAGGCCGCCTGGGAGTACACGACTCCCCTCGAACTCGTGCGCGCGGGCGACACGTGGCAGGCCCGCCTGCTGCCCGCCACGATCGCGCCCGACCTGGCCGAGGGTGAGTCGCTGCGCGCCACCCGCCTGACGCCGACGCGTGGCTCGATCCTGGGCCAGGAGGGGTTGCCGCTGGCGACCAACACCCCCGCGTGGCGCCTCGGCATCGACAAGACACTCACCGACCAGGCCACCGCCGTCGACTCGGCGGGCAAGCTCGCCACCGAGCTGGGTCTGGACGCCGCGGCCTTCGCCGACCGCGTCCAGCGTTCGGGGCCGCGCGCCTTCGTCGAGGCGCGGATCCTGCGCCAGCAGGACCCGGCCGACCAGGAGCTCGTCGCCCGCGTGACGAGCTGGATCGGCGTCCGCGCGGTGCCGACGACGTTCCCGCTGGGCCGGACGTCGTCGTTCGCCCGCCCCCTGCTGGGCGTCGTGGGCGACGCGACGGCCGAGCAGGTCGAGAAGTCCGGCGGGACGGTCCGCGCGGGCGACCTCGTCGGGCGCGGCGGGCTGCAGGAGGCGCGCAACCACGTGCTGGCCGGGACGACGGGCTTCGTGGTGTCGATCGTGTCGACCGAGGGTGAGGGCCGCGAGGTGTTCCGGGTCGAGGCGCTCGATGGCATCGATGTGCACACCACCATCGACGTGCCGCTGCAGGTCGAGGCCGAGCGCATCCTGGCCGGGGTCGGCCCAGCGAGCGCGCTGGTGGCGATCCGTCCGTCGGACGGGGCGATCCTGGCTGCGGCGTCCGGGCCCGGGTCGGAAGGTATGTCGACCGCGACCCTCGGCCAGTACGCGCCGGGCTCGACGTTCAAGACCGTCACCTCGCTGGCGCTGCTGCGCGCGGGGGAGGGGCCCGACTCGGTCGTCGACTGCACCGACGGCGTCGTCGTCGACGGCTACCGCTTCAACAACTGGCAGGGCTACCCGGCCTCGGCGCTCGGCCGTGTGCCCCTGCACACCGCGCTGGCCCACTCGTGCAACAGTGCGTTCATCAACGAGCGTTCGCGCGTCACCCCCGATGCCTTGTCGGACGCCGCCGGCTCACTCGGCCTCACCGCCGAGCCCCAGCTCGTGGTGGGTGGCTTCCTCGGCACCGTGCCGGCTGACGGGACCGAGTCCGAGAAGGCCGCCGCGCTCATCGGTCAGGGCAAGGTCGTCGCCTCACCGCTGGGCATGGCGACCGTGATGGCCAGCGTGGTCGCCGGGCGGACCGTCGCGCCGGTGCTGGTGGACGAGCCTTCGTCCGCTCCCACCGAGCCGGGAGTGCCGCTGACCGAGGCGGAGGCGTCCGGGTTGCGGGCGCTGCTGGCGAACAACCCGGTCGAGGGCGGCTACTCGGCCTTCCGCGGGATGCACGGCGTGCTGGCCAAGACGGGCACGGCGACCTACGCCGACGGGAAGTACCACGCCTGGATCATCGCGGCGCGCGGCGACCTCGCCGTGGCGGCGTTCGTGGCGGACGGGACGAGCGGGGCGTCCGTGGCGGCGCCGCTCGCGGCCGAGTTCCTGCGCGTCGCCGGGTAGGGCCTACGGCTGCAGGACCACCTTGATGCACCCGTCGGCCTTCTCCTGGAACAGGCGGTAGGCCTCGGGTGCCTCCTCCAGGGGCAGGCGGTGGGTGGCGAGGGATTCCAGGCCGAGCGGGTCGCCGTCGGCGCGGGCGAGGTCGAACAGCTCGTCGGTCCACTGGCGGACGTGGCACTGGCCCATCCGCAGCGTGATGCCCTTGTCGAACATCGCCATCATCGGCATCGGGTCGGCCATGCCGCCGTAGACGCCCGACAGCGACACCGTCCCGCCGCGCTGCACGGCGCCGAGCGCGGTGTGCAGGGCGGCGAGCCGGTCGATGCCGACGGTCTCGATGGCCTGCCGGGCGATCGGCTTCGGCAGGCGGGACGCCGCGCCGATCACCTTCTCGGCCACGGGATTGCCGTGGGCCTCCATGCCGACGGCGTCGACGACCGACTCGGGGCCGTGGCCGTCGGTGAGTTGCTTCAGGGCGAGGGCGACGTCCTTCATCGCGCGCGCGTCGACGACCTCGGCGCCCCACTCCTGGGCCAGGGCCAGGCGCTCGTCGACCAGGTCGACGCCGATGACACGCTGGACACCCTGGCGCTTCGCGGCGCGCACCGCGAGCTGGCCGACGGGGCCCAACCCGATGATCGCCAGCGTGCCGCCGTCGGGGACGTCGGCCCAGCGCACCCCTTGCCACGCCGTGGGCAGGATGTCGGAGAGGTACAGGAACCGCTCGTCGGGCAGGTCGTGGGGCAGCTTGACCGGCCCGAAGTCGGCGTGCGGGACGCGGACCCGCTCGGCCTGCCCGCCGGGGACGCTGCCGTAGAGACTGGTGTAGCCGAACAGGGCGGCGCCGTTGTCCTGTTCGTGGTCGCGGGTGGTGTCGCACTGGGCGTAGAGGGCCTTCGAGCAAGCGAAGCAGTGCCCACAGGAGATGGTGAACGGCACCACGACCCGGTCGCCGATGGCGAGGTTCGTGACGGCCGACCCGACCTCTTCGACGATGCCCATGAACTCGTGGCCCAGGACGTCGCCGGGGTGCAGGTAAGGGGCCAAGACGCCGTAGAGGTGCAGGTCGGAGCCGCAGATCGCGGTGGAGGTCACCCGGACGATGGCGTCCGTCGGCTGCTGGATCGTCGGCTCGGGGACGTCGACGACCGCGACCTTCTCGAGGCCCTGCCAGGTGAGGGCTCGCATCAGAGCTGGAGGTCGCGCTGCTGGCCGGGTCGGGCCGTCTCGCCGGTGACCTTGGCCTTCACGAAGGCGACCAGCGTGCCGACGGCACCGGGGGAGTCCCACGTGGAGGCGTCGTCGGGATCGACCTCAAGGATCACGTTGACCGGGTCTTCCGGGCCGCCTTCCGCGAAGGCGTCGGTGACGGCGTCCCAGAGTCGCTTCTTCGCGGCGACGTCGTCCACCACGCGCGCCGTGCCGGAGACCGACACCCACCGGCTGGATTCGCTCACGGTCACGTTGACCTGCTTGCCGTCTGCGTCGCGCGCCACGTGGGTGTCGCGCTGGGTGACGAACCGCAGGACGCCGTCGGCGTACTCCTGCACCGTCATCGGGCGGCTGTGCAGGACACCGTCCTCGCCCGTGGTGGTGAACATGACGGTCGTGCCGTCCTTCATCAGGTCGTCCAGGGTGGTGCGGTCCTCGGAGGTGCCCATGGTCTTTCCCTTCGCTCGATTGCACGATGACTAGGTGTTTCACCGTAGCCGCCGAGCGGGGTCGGTGGGAAGACCCCCTGGTGTGGCGTCAGCCGACGGCCAGAC
>CALMPQ010000097.1 GCA_937872005.1 uncultured Propioniciclava sp. | reverse complement strand
GTCCCCCGGGGGTCACTCCCGGGGGACGTTCACGTCTCGGTGTCGTGTCAGCCGACAACGCTCTTGAGGGCCTCCAGCAGCTCGGCTGCCTCGGTCGCGTTCATCTCGATCACGAGCCGGCCACCACCGTCGGCGGGGATGCGCATCGCGATGACGCGGGACTCCTTCGCGACCTCGATGGGGCCCTCACCCGTGCGGGGCTTCATTGCTGCCATGTTCTCCCTCTCTGCCAGACTGCGAGAACTCTGTGGGCCCCATTATCGCAGACCCGCCCAAGGTGGTTGGTGTGGCCTCGCCGCCCGCACCCGGACGCCCCCCGTCGAGTTGGTCGGCCACCCGGCGCAGCACCTCGTCGACCTGGGCCATCGAGTAGCCCCGCGCGGAGACCGCGAACTGCAGCCCCCGCAGGTCGGCGCCGGTCAAATCCCCCTCGGGCAGCTGCACGACGGGGGTGTCGTGCACCGGGTCGGGCATCGACCCGAACCACCCGTTGCCGGCGAGGGCGGCCAGGCCGAGCACCACGACCACCAACCCCCAGAGGAACCACTCCATCGGGTCAGCCCTCCACCGGCGGGACCGGCACGACCCCGTTCTCGCGGTAACTGGTGACGATCCTGACGGCCTCGTCGAGGTCGTCGGTGATGTGGAGCATGTCGAGGTCGCCGGGGCTGATGTAGTTGGACCCCTCGACGTCCTTCTTCAGCCAGTCCACCAGGCCCGCCCAGTACTCGCTGCCGAACAGCACGATCGGGAAGCGGGTGATCTTGCGGGTCTGCACGAGCGTGAGCGCCTCGAACAGCTCGTCGAACGTGCCGAAGCCGCCCGGCATGACGACGAAGCCCTCGGAGTACTTCAGGAACATCACCTTGCGCACGAAGAAGTAACGGAAGTTGATCCCCAGCGACACGTACTTGTTGAGCTGTTCCTCGAAGGGCAGCTCGATGCCGAGCCCGACCGAGACGCCGCCCGCCTCGAGGGCGCCCTTGTTGGCGGCCTCCATGATGCCGGGGCCGCCGCCCGTGATGGTCGCGTAGCCGGCCTTGGCCAGCCGGGCGCCCACCTCGACCGCGGCGGCGTACATGGGGTGCTCCTTGGGCGTGCGGGCCGACCCGAACACGCTGATGCCCGGCCCGACCTTCGCGAGCGTGCCGAAGCCCTCGACGAACTCGGACTGGATGCGCATGACCCGCCACGGGTCCGAGTGCACCCAGTCGGTGTCACCCCGACTCTCCAGTAGGCGCTGGTCGGTCGTGGTCGGCAGCACCTGGTCGTGCCGTCGGATCACCGGTCCCTGGTGGCGCGTGCCGCGCCGCTTGCCGTTCTTGCCCACCCGGCCAGCGTAGCGGCACGCCCCGACGCGCCGGGGCGCGCCCCGTCAGTCCTGGTGGGTGCGGACGCCCGCCTCCGCGAGCGCCTCGGCGTAGGCCGCCTGACCGGCCGCGTTCGGGTGCAGGCTCGCCTCGGCGTACCCCGTGGCCGTCGGCATCGGCGGGTTGATGTAGCTGCCCGGCCCCGAGCACAGGCCGTGGCCGGCGAACTCGTCGGTGACGTCGACGTAGGTCGCACCGGTGGCCGCGGCCCCGCCCGCGATCGCCTGGTTGAGACCGCCGATCGCCTGGTCGAAGGCGGCCAACTGGGTGGCGTCGAAGCCGGGCAGTCCCGCGCACGTGAGGCTGAGCGTGTCCGGGTCGCGGCTCGGCTGGAACAGCGCGGGGTAGCCGGTCACGTAGACGGTCGCGCCCGGAGCCTGTGCCCTCACCGCGCCCACGAGGGTCGCGACCCCCATCGGGACGCCGTTGACTGCTTGGGCCGCAGCCCCGAGGGCGGTGGCGCACGCCGCCTGCCCACCCGTGGCACACGCCACGGCGACGCCGGTCCAGCCCACGTCGTTGGCACCCACCGTGATGGTGACCTGCTGGGCCTTCGGGGCGATCCGCGCGACCTGGGCCAGGGCGCTCGACGTGGTGGCGCCGCTGGACGCCGCGATGGTCACCTTGTTCACCTTGCCCGCCAGCAGCGCGGGATAGGCACCCTTGACCGACGACCCCACGCCGGCGGGGATGGAGTCACCGAGCGCCGCGTAGCGATCGCGGTTCGGGGTGTTGGGGCCTGCGTGGGCGGGTGCTGCCGACCCGGCGACGAGGGCGATGACGCCCACCCCCGCCGCGATCGCGGTCGTGATCGTGCGCTTGCTGAGCATGACGTTGTCCCCCTGGTGTCGTTGCCGGATGGCGGCACACTACGCCGCGCGGCGTCCGGATGGGAGGGGATTGAATCTTTTCGCTAGTGAATCAACCCAGCCAACGCAGGAGCGCCTCGTGGCAGGTGCGCAGGTCGACCACCGGGCAGAACTCGTCGTCGGTGTGGGCCTTGCCCGGGTCGGCGGGGCCGAAGTTCACCGCGGGGACGCCCAACGCCGAGAACCGCGCCACATCGGTCCAGCCGTACTTGGCCCGGGGCTCACCGCCGACGGCGGCCAGGAACTCGGCGGCCGCCGGACGGTCCAGCCCGGGGCGTGCGGCGGGCGACTCGTCGGTGAACGTCAGGTCGTGACCGGCGAACACGTCGCGACAGTGCGCCTTGGCGTCCTCGATGCCGCGGTCGGGAGCGAAGCGGAAGTTCACCGTCACCGTGCACCGGTCGGGGATGACGTTGCCCGCGATCCCTCCGGTGATGCCGACGGCGTTGAGCCCCTCGCGGTACTCCAGCCCGTCGACCTCGACGACCCGGGGCGTGTAGTCG
>CALMPQ010000096.1 GCA_937872005.1 uncultured Propioniciclava sp. | reverse complement strand
CAGCAATGCTCGCTCAGACCCGCCCGAATGCCCACCAACTGCGGAACTCGGGTCGCCCAGAGCACCCTCGACCCGGGTTTCGACCAGGACGCCTACGTGACCGAGGCCACCCGCCTGCTCGACGCGGTCGCCCGCCTCTAACCCTTTCCGCCGAGGGCTCCAGTCGATTCCGCCGAGGGCTCCACTCGGTCACGCTCCCATGGAGCCCTCGGCAGACGGGGCACAAGCCCTCGGCGGTCAGGCTTGGCAGGTGGGGCAGAAGAACAGCGTTCGCTCCTGTGGGCCTGAACCGGTGGTGCCGGCCTTGATCGGCGTCCCGCACCGTGGGCACGGCTGGTGCAGCCGCCGGTAGACGGCGTGGCCGCGCCGGGGGTCGGGTCGCCCCTGGATCGATGCGCTCAGCAGCGCGTGGGCCCGGTCAGCCAGCGCGACCAGCTCTGGCTGTGGCACCGAAGCTGCCGGACGCCACGGGTCCAGCCCCTGCGCGAACAGGCTTTCGGCGGTCCAGATGGTGCCGAGCCCGGCGAGGTTGCGCTGGTCGAGCAGGGCCGCGCCGAGGGCATCAGGGCTGGCGGCGAGGCGCTTGGCGGCCTCACCGGAATCCCAGTCAGGGCCGAGCAGGTCGGGGCCGAGCCAGCCCACGAGCCGAGCCTCGTCGCGCGTGCGGACCAGGTCGAGCATGCCGAGCGCGTTGCCCACGGCGGTCCACTCCGCTGTCGCGAGCACGGCCCGCACGCTGTGCACCCGGAACGTCGGCGCGGGATCGGTGGTTGCCGAGATGCGCCAGGCACCGTCCATGCGCAGGTGGCTGTGCAGGGTCAGCCCATTGTCGAAGCGGTGCATGAGGTGCTTGCCGCGCGCGACCACCGCCGTGGTCTTTGCGCCGCGCAGGTCGGCGGTGGCGATGTTCGGCCAGCGCAGGTCGGAGCGCACCAGCGGTTGGTCGACGAAGGCCCCGTGCAGGCGTTGTGCGACGCGCCAGACCGCGTCTCCCTCAGGCATGCTGAGGACCCAAGCCCTCGGCGCTCATGACCCAAGCCCTCGGCGGACGGGACACAAGCCCTCGGCGACCAGGCGGGGGACGACCTCCTCGATCGGGTCGCGGAGGATCGCGTCGGCCAGGTAGTCGTACGGCGTCTCCTGGTTGTTGGCGATCACCACCCGCGCGGAGTGCCCGAACGCGTACGGCACCAGACCCGCCACCGGGTGCACGGTCAGCGTCGTGCCGATGGCGATGACCAGGTCGGCGGTCTCGGCGAGCTTGACCGACGCGTCGAGCACGTCGGGGTCGAGCATCTCCTCGAACAGGATCACCGTCGCCCGCGTGATGCCCTCGCACGCGGGGCAGCGCGGGTCGTCGTCGCCGGCGTTGATGCGGTCGACCATCTCCGAGAGCGGGCCCGTCGCCCCGCAGTCCTCGCAGCGCCACCGTCGCGCGTTGCCGTGGATCTCGTGCACGATCGCGGGATCGGAGCCTGCCACCAGGTGCAGCCCGTCGGTGTTCTGGGTGACGATGCCGGCGAGCTTGCCGGCCCTCTCGAGCTCGACCAACGCCTGGTGGGCTGGGTTCGGCTGGGCGGTCAGGGCCGGCGAGGACGCCCGGATCCGCCAGGCCTTGCGGCGCACCTCCTCGTCGTACAGGTAGTACGACAGCGTCGAGACCTTCTCGGCGTCGGGGTCCTGCGTCCAGCGGCCCTGGGGCCCCCGGAAGTCGGGGATGCCCGACGCCGTCGACAACCCCGCACCCGTCAGGGCGAGGATGCGTTCGGAGCGTGCGATGAGTTCGGTGGCACGGGCGAGGTCGTCCATGCCGCCAGTCTCCCACGGAGTTGCATCAGGCGCTGTCAGCGAGCAATTCGGCCAACTCGACCGGACGGCTGAACATCGGCCAGTGCCCCGAGTCGATGTCGGCGTAGGTCAGCTCGGCCGCCTCCAGTTCGGGAATCTCGCCGGCCGCCAGCCAGGCCTTGGCGTCGTCGGGTGAGTACTCGGGGCACACCATCACCACGGGCACGTCATGGCGGCGCGGGTCGGTGTAACGCACCGTGCCGGTCACCACCCCTTGGGGCACGTCGTGGGACGCCGCCGCGAACGCCTGCTTGTGCTCAGCCGTGAGGTCATCGGAGTCGGGGCCCGCGAAGGCCTCCCACCCCGGGAAGGTGACCACGCCGTCGACTGGCTCGAAAAACGGCATGTACGCCGACCCGTCCGGTTGGGGCATGCCGCCGATCATCGCGACCTTGGCCACCTTCTCGCGACGGCGGTCAGCGGCCAGCCACGCCAGGCCCGACGCTGCCGAGTGGCCCACGACGAACACGGGCTCGGGCGAGGCGTCGATCTCCGCGAGCACGGCGTCCAGCTGGTCGTCGAGCGTGGCGGTCGTGGAGCCGTCCTGCCCCGGCAGCGTCACGGCGACCGGATCGTGGCCGGCATCGCGCAGGCCGGGGAGCACGGCGTCCCACGCCGAGCCGTCGAGCCACAGGCCGGGGATGAGGATGATGCGCATGTCAGTTCTCCTTCGGGGTGGGTTTGGTAGGGGTGGTGAGGGCGTCGAGGTCGCGGGTGGCGAAGGTGTGGTGGTGGTACTCCTCGGTGAGGACGGTCTGCAGGGCGACCGACACCGGCACGTCGGGGTAGGCCGGCCAGCCCGGCTCCTCGCGCGTGACCGAGACGGCGAGGTCGGCGTCGGTCAGCGTGGCGAGGTACTGACGCATCGCCTTCTGCCGGGCGACGCGGGCCACGAGCGCCTCGTCGAGCGTGGGCCGCTCCCCGTGATCGACCGGGATGCCCCACTCCGCGGGCCAGTCGGGGTGCTCGTCCCACGGGATGTCGAGGGGCTGATAGGGGCTCTCCTTATTCTGCACGACCCGCTGCAGCCACGCCGCCGTGGCGAACCCCAAATGCCGAAGGGTCTGGATGAACGACCACTCGCCGGCCACGCGCTCGTGCAACAACTCCTCGGGCAGTTCCCGCGCCCGTTCGGTCAACGCGCTCCACCGCGCCTCCAGTTGCGCCCAGGCGGCGCGGAACCCGTCGGCGTCGGTCGGGTTGAGCTGGCCGTACAGCGGGTCGCGGCGGGCGAGTTCGGCCTCGATCAGCGGCCCGACGTCGACACCGTTGATCGTGACGTTCTCGACCTGGCCGTCGATGTCGACGTTGACCATCTCGACGCCGATCAGCTTCATGTCGTACAGCGCCGAGCCACGGATCTCGGCGCCGGACAGGTTGACGCGGTTCAGCTTCGCGTCGTTGAGTTGCACGCGGTGCAGGGACGCCCCGTGCATGCGCACCTTCTCGAACCGGGCCGGGCCCAGGTCGGTGTCGATGAACTCCATGGGTGAAACGCTAGATCCTGTACCGGACGAAATCCGTCCGGTCCCTGTGCGAATCTTGAGGACCAACAACGGCGAGTCCCATGCCGGGGAGTGGCTGGCCTCCATGCCGTTCCCGTTCATCGTGGTCGAGGGTGACGAGGTGCGGGACGCCGTGGCCCGCCTCGCCGAACGCTTCCGCGCCGCAGTGGCTGAGGGGAGGATGGGGCCGTGATCGAGCTGTCGGCGCGATGCGCCGATGACCTCACGTCACCACGTCCGGAGGGCTAAGGTCCTTGTCACATCGCGATTGCGCCAGAAGGCAGAGAGGTGGGGTCCATGAAGTTCGGCACGTTCGCAGAGGCCACGGAGGCCAAGGCCAACGCGGAGGCATTGGCGCACTACGTCGTCGACACGGTCTCGGCCTTCGGGGAGGGTCGTGACGTTCAGTTCGACTTCTTGGCCAAGGACGCCGTGGGTGCCTTCTGCAGGTCGCTCGGCATCAAGCGCAACTGGGCCGAGCTCGACCTGGACGAGATCGCCCCGCCCGACGACTTCGACATCAACGTCGTCCCGACCGGCGAGGCGTCGGCGATCCTGGGACTGCTGGCCGCCCTCGTGCGCGACGACCACCTGCACCCGAAGAACGAGGGCAAGCCGGTGCCGACGCTGCTGAACGACTTCCTGCAGGAGCCGTCGCGCTTCCAGGGCGAGAAGACCCTCGGCCACCTCGACGAGTTCGCCTACGCGCTCGCCGTCGAGCTGGAGCACGGCCGCGACCGGGGCGCGAACGTCACGATGAACCACCCCCTGCTCACCGGCATGGTCGTCATGGCCCACCTGTCGGAGGACTCCCTCTACTACGCCCGCCTGCGGGTCATGGAGGCCGAGGGCGAGCTGCTGCACATGCAGTTGGAGAAGAAGCCCTTCAAGGAGATTCACGCCCAGCTGGCCACCCTCGCCGATGCCCGGCGCCGGCTCGACGAGCGCGTCGCGGAGAAGATCGCCGCGGCGTGAGGGCCGCAGGGTTCGGCGTCCGACCAGCAACAATGGAGGAATGCTGACGCACGATCGCCTGCGGGCCCTGCGCCGGGAGCTGCCCACGCTGGTGGGTCTGGCCATCGTCGTGGGGCTGATCCTCGGCGCGGTGGCGCTGCTGGTCAACGCCGCCGGCGAGGTGCTGGAGGCCGTGTCCGAGAACGACGGCCTCGCCCTGTGGGATCGTCCGGTGCTCGACTGGGTCATCGCCCAGCGCACCCCCGGCCTGACCGAGGCGGTGCTGTGGTTCACCCACACCGGCGGGCCGGTGTGGCAGCCGATCATCTTTTTCGGGTTGGCGCTCCTCCTCTCCTGGCGGTGGCGCGACTGGACGCCCCTGGTCCTGGTCGCGCTCGCCGAGGGCGGGGCGCTGGCGATCGCGCAGGTGGGCAAGGGGCTGGTCGGGCGCGTCCGGCCACCCGAGTCGGACGCCGCGCCGCCCTACGAGACCTCGTTCAGCTTCCCGAGCGGCCACACGATCGAGGCGTTCGTCATCGCGACGATGCTCACCTACCTGCTGGTGCGCCACCTCTGGGATCGTTCGCGGTGGCTTCACGTGCTGATCGGGATGGTGGCGTTCGTCTACGCCGCCGCGATGGGGTTCTCGCGGGTGTTTCTGGGCTACCACTGGCTGACCGACGTGGCGGCCGCCGCAGCGCTCGGGATGGCCTGGGCCGGCGTCCTCATCGCTGCGCACCGCGTGTGGCGAGCCGTGCGGCAGCGGCGCGAACGCGGGCCGGTGGAGGAGGAGGGCGCCCGGTAGCCGCGGCGTCCAAGGGCAAACCGGGGCAACAAGGCCTTTGGGAATGGACAGACCCCTCTCGGTGCTGATTTACTTGAAGCATCAACCAAACAGGAGTGGTCATGCAGATCGGTATCTTCTCGGTGAGCGACATCACCACCGACCCGACGACGGGTCACACCCCCAGCGAGAACGAGCGCATCAAGGCGTCCGTCGCGATCGCGAAGAAGGCCGAGGAGGTCGGCCTCGACGTCTACGCCATCGGTGAGCACCACAACGAGCCGTTCTTCAGCTCCTCCCCGACCACCACGCTGGGCTACATCGCCGCCCAGACCGAGCGCATTCTGCTCTCGACGGCCACGACGCTGATCACCACCAACGACCCGGTGAAGATCGCCGAGGACTTCGCGATGCTGCAGCACCTGGCCGACGGCCGCGTCGACCTGATGATGGGACGCGGCAACACCGGCCCGGTCTACCCCTGGTTCGGCAAGGACATCCGCCAGGGCGTCGCGCTCGCCGTCGAGAACTACGCGCTGCTGCGCCAGCTCTGGACCGAGGACGTCGTCAACTGGCAGGGCAAGTTCCGCACGCCGCTGCAGGGCTTCACCTCGACCCCGCGCCCCCTCGACGGCGTGGCGCCGTTCGTGTGGCACGGTTCGATCCGCACCCCCGAGATCGCCGAGCAGGCGGCCTACTACGGTGACGGCTTCTTCCACAACAACATCTTCTGGAACATCGAGCACACCGCCCAGATGGTCAACCTGTATCGCCGCCGCTACGAGCACTACGGCCACGGTGCCGCCGACCAGGCGATCGTCGGCCTCGGCGGCCAGTTCTTCATGCGCAAGAACAGCCAGGACGCCGTGAACGAGTTCCGCCCGTACTTCGACGTCGCCCCGGTGTACGGCCACGGCCCGTCGATGGAGGACTTCACCGAGATGACCCCGCTGACCGTGGGCTCGCCGCAGCAGGTGCTCGAGCGCTACCTCGGCTTCACGGAGAAGGTCGGCCACTACCAGCGCCAGCTGTTCCTGATCGACCACGCCGGCCTGCCGCTCAAGACGGTGCTGGAGCAGCTCGACCTGCTCGGCGAGATCCTGCCCGAGATGCGCAAGGGCTACGCCGAGGGCCGCCCCGCGCACATCCCCGAGGCCCCCACCCACGCCTCGCTCGTCGAGAAGGCCCGCGCCGCGGGCACGCTCAAGGAGCATCGCACCGTGGGCGTCGACGACGTCACCGGCCAGTCCCCGTACGAAGCTGCCGAGAAGGGAAGCAACTGATGAGCCACCTCGTCGTCGTGACCGCGGGCATGGGCTCGCCGTCCAGCTCGCGCATGCTCGGTGACCGCCTCGCGGACGCCACCGTCAAGGGTCTGACTGCTGCCGGGACCCCCGCCCCCGAGGTCAAGGTCCTCGAGCTGCGCGACCTCGCGGTCGAGCTGGCGAACTACTACTCGTCGCACGTGCCCAGCAAGCGCCTGCAGGAGGCGTTCGACCTGGTCGGCACGGCGTCCGGGGTCATCGCGGTGTCGCCGGTGCTGAACGCGGGCGTCAACGGCCTGTTCAAGCTGTTCTTCGACCTGCTGGACGAGGGTGTGCTCAAGGGGCGCCCGGTGCTCATGGCCGCCACCGGCGGCACGGCGCGCCACAGCCTGGCCATCGACCAGGCCATGCTGCCGCTGTTCTTCTACCTGAAGGCCACGGTCGCGCCGACCGCCGTGTTCGCGGCGACCGACGACTGGGGCTCGACCGAGACCGGCCTGGCCCGGCGCATCGACAAGGCCGGCGCCGAGTTCGCCGAGCTGATCGTCGCCCGCCCGGCGACCGACTACGCCGACGAGTTCGCCAACGTCCCCGACTTCGCGAGCCTGTTGGGGGCCTGACGCCCGTCGTGTGTGCAAAGTGATGTGGCGCTTGTATCGCTGGAGCGATACAAGCG
>CALMPQ010000095.1 GCA_937872005.1 uncultured Propioniciclava sp. | reverse complement strand
ACCGTGCAGCAGCAGGTCATCGAGGATCGCGAGCTCGCCCGGGGTCGCGGAGGAGTCCGCGTTGGCGTGGGTCAGGTCGCCGGCCAGGCCGGAGAGTCGTCGCCCGAGTTGGTGCAGGGTGGAGGCTCGCATGCGCCCCATCATATCCATCGTTGCCGATTCATCGCCAACGATGTAAAGTATCGAGACGCCCCACCAACCACGTACAGGAGTTTCTCGATGGGTCGCTACGACTTCGCCACCACCAAGGTGGGCCAACTGCTCGACGACCCGGCCGCGGTCGACGTCATCGAGCGGCGATACCCCGGCATCACGCGCCAGCCGATGGTCGCGCTCATGAAGGGCGTCTCGGCCCAGAAGGCGTTCGGCATGGCCTCCGGCTACGTGGGCGACGACGAGCTGGCCGCGATCCGCAGCGAACTCGAGAGCCTCTGACCCTGCCCACCGCCTCGGGCCCGGCCTAAGCTCGGGGGCATGCTCACCCTCACCGGCTTCACGGACGAGACCCTGGACACGTTCCCCCACCATGTCCGGATGGCTGCCGCCGCGGGGCTCAGCCACGTCGAACTCCGTCGGGTCGGGACCCGGCGGTCACCCATCCTGCAGGCCTCCGACCGCGCGATCGACGCCGCCGAGGCGGCGATCCGCGGCCGGCGGCTCGGCGTGTCGTGCATCGCGACCGGCCTCGGCAAGGTCCCGGTCGACGCCCCCCTCGCCCTCCAGCTCGACGGGCTGCGGCGCGCCGCCGCCCTGGCCCGGCGCTTCGCGACGCCGTACGTCCGGTTCTTCTCGTGGTTCACCACCACCCCGGACGCCGACCGCCCCCGCGTCCTCGCCCAGGTCGCCGAGCTGGGCGACGTCGCCCGCGCCGAGGGAGTCACCCTCCTCCACGAGAACGAGAAGGGCATTTTCGGCGACACCCCCGGGCGCTGCCTCGAGGTGCTGGAGGCCGCGGGCGAGGGCGTCCGGCTGATCTTCGACCCGGCCAACTTCGTGCAGGTCGGCGTCCGGCCGTTCGACGACGCATGGCCGCTGCTGCGCGACCACGTGGTCCACATCCACGCCAAGGACGCGCGCGCGGACACCGGCCGCGTCGTCCCCTGCGGGCAGGGCGACGGCCAGTGGGGGGAGCTGATGGCCGAACTCGGGGCGTCCGGGTGGTCGGGCTTCGTGTCGCTCGAGCCGCACCTCGGGCTCGGCGGTCGGGGCGGCCCGATCTCGCCGAAGCGGTGGGTGCGGGCGCTGGACGAACTGCGGGCGACCCTCCCCGCCTGAGGTGGGAGGATGGATCGGTGACGTTCCAGTTCCCGATCAGCTCCCGGTTCGGCGCCGAACCGGCCGACCCCGTGGGCGACCTGTTCTCGGTGCTCAGCCGGGGCGACATCATCAGCTTCGCCGGCGGCATCCCCGACGGGGCGCTCTTCGCGGTCGACGACGTCAGGGCCAGCTTCGACCACGTGCTCACCCACCAGGCGCGGCGCGCGCTGCAGTACGGTTCCACGCCGGGCGAGCCGGAGTTGCGCGAGGCCGCGGCCTCCCTCGTCTCGCGGCACCTGCCGACCCGACCCGACCAGATCCAGGTCACCTCGGGGTCGCAGGAGGGCATCTACCTGGCCGCCCAGGCCCTCGTCGCGCCAGGTGACGTGGTCCTGGTCGAGGAGCCCACCTACCTGGCCGCCGTGCAGGCCTTCATGCTGAACGGCGCCCGGCTGGTCGGCGTCGAGGCCGACGCCGAGGGCATGCTCCCCGACGCGCTGGCCGCCGCGATCAGCGAGCACGCGCCCAAGTTCGTCTACCTGATCCCCAACTTCGCCAACCCGTCGGGCAAGACGATGGGACGCCGCCGCCGCGAGCGCATCGCCGAGATCCTCCTGCGCACCGGGCTGGCGCTGCTGGAGGACGACCCCTACGGCCAACTGCGCTTCTCGGGCGAGCCCCTGCCGCCGATCGCCGCGTTGCCGGGCATGGCGGAGCAGACCATCCTGCTCAACTCCATGTCGAAGGTGATGGCCCCCGGCCTGCGGATCGGCTGGATGCGCACCGAAGGCCCCCTGCAGAAGATCCTGGGCATCGCGAAGTCGGCCGTCACCCTGCAGAGCCCCGCGCTGAACCAGCTCGCGGTCGCCCACTACCTGACGCACTGCGACCTGGACGCGCACATCGCGCGGGTCGTGGTCCCCTACCGCGAGCGCCGCGACGCCATGCACGCCGGGTTGCTGCAACTGCTGCCGCCCACGGCGTCCGTGACGCGACCCGACGGTGGCATGTTCTGCTGGGTGAGGTTGGGGGACGACACCGACACCGCGGCGCTGCTGCCGCGCGCGGTCGAGGAGGGGGTCGCGTTCGTGCCCGGCTGGAGCTTCTACGCCTCCGACCCGGACCGCTCGACGATGCGCCTGAGCTACGTGACCAACTCCCCCGACACGATCGCCGAGGGGTTGGCGCGACTGGGCGCGGCGCTGGCGGCCTGACCCCCATTCGGCTCAGGTTTTTCACCCAATGTTCAGGTGACAAGCTGGATCACTGGCACCGATGCGCTCTAGCATGACGTTGACCGGGGCCAATCGGGCCCCCCGCCCGAAAGCGAACAAGTCACCATGCGAGTTGTGAACATCGGCGGTCCGATCGCCCTGGGCGTCATCGGCGCCATCCTGTACTTCGCCATGAACGACGTGATTCCCGGCCTGGACAGCAAGATGGTCGGCCTGATCCTCATGGGCGCCGCGGCCATCTGGCTGGTGCTCGGCATGATCACCAACCGCCCGCGCTCGGTAGTGACGACCGAGCGCACCAACGTCCAGGACACGGGGGGCACCGTTCCCCGTCAGGGCGGTGGCGCCCAGTCCGTCGAGCGTGAGGTTCGCCACGACGAGGTCTGATTTCCTGAGAGAACGAGCGACGGCCGGGGGCTTCCCCCGGCCGTCGTTGCCGTCCGTGGGGTCCCGAATTGGACGCCGACGCGCGGCCGGGTGTCCACTGGGGGCATGGAGATCCTGGCCGACCTCGGCGACGTGAGCGTGGCGCGAGCCACCCGCGACCACGTCGCGACCATCGAGCGACTGCTGGCCGACGACCCCACGTCGCCGCGCCATGTGGCGACGACGACGCTCATCAGCGACGACCTCCTCGGCGCCGGCCGGGCCGATGCCGACCTCGACGCCGTGTTCACGGTCATCGACGCCGACCCCCACCAGGAGTTGCTCGTCGTCCTCGACGACGGGGACCGCGCGATAGGCACTCTCCAGCTCACCTTCGTGCCGACCATGGCCCGCGGCGGCGGCATCCGCGCCGTCGTCTCCGGTGCGCGGGTGCGCGCCGGCTCCGCCTCGTTGGGCATCGCCAAGCGCGTCTTCGCCTGGGTGGTCGAGCACGCCCGCTCCCGCGGCGCGCGGGTGCTCATCGTGATCTCCGACAAGAATCGCGCCCACATCCACGGCTTCTACACGACCATGGGGTTCCGACCCAGCCATGACGGGTTGACGCTGACGCTGTGATGGGCGGCGACGTCTCAGCAGCCGTGCACGACCTGGGTCTTGCCCTCGCCATTGATGCTGGTCGCCATGATGTAGTCGACGACACCGTCACGCCCGAGGAACACCAAGGCCTGATCCCCGTCACGGACCAGGATCCCCTCCAGTTCCCAGTCAGGCGCCTGATAGCCACCGCCCCGGATCTTGGCTGAGGGGAGGCTCAAATCGTCGATGCTGGCCCAGTGCTCTCGGTCGCTCTTCCAGGGGATCGCACGGTCGCCATAGGCCTCTCGCACGGCGTCGAGGGTGTCACGCACCCGGATGCCCTCTGCCGTTGCGTACTCGAGCCCGGGCACGTCCGTTGCGTCCATCTCCGGACGGCTCGTGACGGCGAGCGAGCCCAGGCCACTCCCGGTCCAGTAGGCCCACACCCCCGGGTACCGCTCGTAGCCCGCCTCGGTCATCTCCCACGGGCCGCACATCTCGCCCTGGTCGGTGGCGATGCCCAAGGTGATGCCCTCCTCGATGGTCATGCCGACCCGCAGCACGCCGACCCCCTGCGACGTGATGAGCCGCTCGGACGTGACCCCGGCGGGTACAGCGGACGGAGACGGGGTTTGCGTCGCCACCGCCGAGGGGGACGGGGTCGGCGGCGGAGTGGGCTCAACCGTGGGGGTCGGGGAAGACGTCACCGTTGGCTCCGGGGACGGGGTGGCAATGGTCGCCGGGCCCCGGTCGAGCAGCCAGAGCGGCGTGCTCAAGGCGGCCACCACGGCGACGGCGGAGAGGCCGCCGACCATCGCGAGGGTGCGGTTGCGGCGGTTGCGGCGGCTGCCCTCGTGGGCGGCCTGCCGGGCGAAGGATTCGTCGGCGTCGACCGGGTCGACCGCCTCCATGGCGGCGCGGAGCCGCTGCTCATCGATGTTCATCGCACGTACTCCTTGGACAGGCGCGCCACCGCGCGCGAGCAGGTGGACTTCACGGTGCCGGCGCTCACCCCGAGCTCGGCGGCCACCTCGTCGACCGGCAGACCGGAGAAGTAGCGCAGCACGACCATGGCGCGCTCGCGCGGGGTCAGCTGCGCGAGGGCCCGGACGATCTCGTCACGGTCGTCCACGACCGTGTACGGGTCGAGCCCGTCGCGATCGGGAGGTGCGGCGTCCGAGGTGAAGCGTCGGCGACGGAACCAGTCGGTGGCCAGGTTGGCCATGACCCGGCGGCAGAACGCCACCTCGCGGCCGGGCTCGACGCGCGACCAGCGCTGCCAGGTGCGGACGAGACCCTCCTGCAGGAGGTCCTCGGCCGTGGAACGGTTCCCGGTCAGGAGCACAGCGGTCCGACCGAGGGTGCCCCGGTTCTCGACCACGAAGTCCGTGAAGGACGCCAGGTTGTCTGACATACCTCTCCAACGAACGACCCGTGCGATGGGTTGAGTCGTTCGAGGTCCATCCTCGCGCGCGGCGGGCCCCGTGTGGCATCAGCGCGATACGAAGGAGGCCTCAGGAGCACCCTTCGTCTCGCGCTGGTGCCACCCATCTCGGCCTTCGGGCAGGTCGACGGGGCCTGCTTGGTGCCGTCGCACCAATCCAGGGAGCCGCCGCGTGGAAACGGCGGCTCAGACAGCGACGACGGACTCGGGCCGAAGGTCGAGCCGACGCAGCAGTTGGGCGTTCAGCGCCACCACGATCGTGGACAGCGACATCAGGATCGCCCCCACCTCCATCGGCAGCACGATCCCGATCGAAGCGAGCACGCCCGCCGCGAGTGGCACCGCGAGCAGGTTGTAGCCGGCCGCCCACCACAGGTTCTGCTTCATCTTGCGGTAGCTGGCCCGCGACAGCTCGATCACCGACAGCACCGACCGCGGGTCGGAGCTGGCCAGGATCACGCCCGCCGACGCGATCGCCACGTCGGTGCCCGCGCCGATCGCGATACCCACGTCGGCCTGCGCGAGGGCGGGGGCGTCGTTGACACCGTCGCCGACGAAGGCGACCTTGAGCCCCTCGTGCTGCAGTTCGGCGACCTTGGCGGCCTTGTCCTCCGGGCGCACGCCCGCGAACACGCGGTCGATGCCCAGCTCGGCGGCAACGGCCTCGGCGACGGGCTGGGCGTCCCCGGTGATCATCACGACCCGGACGCCCCGGGCGTGGAGCGCGTCCACCGCCTGCCGGGACTCGGGACGGACCTCGTCGGCGACGCGGAGGGCGCCGATGGGGCGTCCATCCTCGAGGACATGGAGCACCGTGGCGCCCTCGCCGTGCCACTGCGCGCTGACCGGCAATTCGACCAGGTCGTGCTGGGCGAGCAGGTGCGGCCCACCCACACCGACCCGGACGCCGTCGACCTGCGCCGCCACCCCGACGGCAGGGGAGGAGGTGAAGTCGGTGGCCTTGGGGGTGGTGAGGGAGCGGTCGCGCGCGGCGTCCACGATGGCGCGGGCGAGTGGGTGCTCGCTGTCGGCCTCGGCGGCCGCAGCGAGTGCGAGCACCTCGTCGGCGGTGTGGCCCTCGACGGGCTCGATGCCGGTGACGGCGGGCTCGCCCTTGGTGAGGGTGCCGGTCTTGTCGAAGAGCACGGCGTCGACGGTGCGCATGGATTCCAGGGCGAGGCGGTCCTTGATCAGGACGCCGGCGCGGGCGGCGCGCTCGGTCGCGATCGATACCACGAGCGGGATCGCGAGGCCGAGCGCGTGGGGGCAGGCGATGACCAACACCGTGATGACCCGGGCGATGGTCTGCTCGGGGGTGCCGAAGATCGTCCAGGCAATGGCGGTGAGGACGGCGGCGCCGAGCGCGAACCAGAACAGCCACTGGGCGGCGACGTCGGCGAGGCGCTGGGCGCGGGAAGAGGATTGTTGGGCCTCGGTCACGAGGCGCTGGATGCCGGCGAGGACCGTCTCGTCACCGATGGTGGTGACCTCGACACGCAGCCCCGAGTCGGTTGGGACGGTGCCGGCGATGACCTCGTCACCGACCTGGCGCCGCACGGTCGTGGACTCGCCGGTCACCATGGACTCGTCCATGCTGGCGGAGCCGTCGATGACACGGCCGTCGGCAGGCACGGCGCCACCGGGTCGGACGAGGACGACGTCGCCCACCCTCAGTTCACTGGGCCTGACGGTGACGATCTGGTCGCCCTCGACCCGCTCGGCCTCGTCGGGCAGCAGCGCGGCGAGCGAGTCGAGCGCCGAGGTGGTCTGCGCCAGCGAGCGCATCTCGAGCCAGTGGCCGAGCAGCATGATCACGATGAGCAGGACGAGCTCCCACCAGAACTCGAGCTCGTGGCTGAGCAGCCCGAGGCTCGACCCGAGCGAGGAGAGGAACGCCACGGTGATGGCCAACCCGATCAGCAGCATCATCCCGGGCTCGCGGGCCTTGATCTCGTCGAGCGCTCCGGTGAGGAAGGGGCGTCCACCCCACAGGAACACCACGGTGCCAAGGACGGGGGCGACCCACGGCGTCCAACCGGTGGTGGGGAGCGAGTAGCCGACCAGGTCGGCGAACATCGGACTGAACGCCACCACGGGGATCGACAGCACCAGCATCACCCAGAACAACCGTCGGAACAGCGCGACGTGGTCGCCGTGGCCGGCATGGCCACCGTGGCTGGAATGGTCCTCGTGGTGGTGCTCGTGGTGAGCGCTCACGTGCATGCCAACAAAATACCCCCTAGGGGTATTCCATCCGGAGGGGCGAACGAGAAGTGAACACTCGCGGCGGTCTTCTTGGCCGCCCCCGGCGAGGAGCGGCAACAAGACCCTCGGGATTGTTACGGTTTCGTTCGGCCACTACTTGACTGACGGCAGTCAGTCCTACACTGATAACTGACTGACGGTCAGTCATCAAGGAGCCCGGCCAAAGGAGCAGAGCATGGCCCCCCGCGTCGCGAAGCACCCCGACGTCCGCCGCGACGAGATGATGGACGCCGCCCTTCGGCTCTGCGTCGACGTGGGCTACGAGGCGATGTCGATCGAGCAGGTGACCCAGGCGGTCGGCGTGGCGAAGGGCACCTTCTACTACCACTTCGGCAGCAAGACGGACCTGCTGATCGCCATGGTCACCCGCTGGGCCGACGAGCTCTTCGACGCCCTCGAATCCGCCACCAGCAGCCTCCCCGGCACCGGCGCCCACCAGTTCTCGACGATGATGCAGCTCGCCACCGCCTGGAAGCTCGACCGCCTCGACGACGCGATGGCCTCGATCCCCCTCCTCTACCGCCCCGAGAACATCGAACTGCGCCACCGGCTGTTCGACGCGTGGGGCGTCCGGATGTACACGCTGTTCCTGCCGCTGATTCAAGCCGGGCACGACGACGGCAGCTTCGATGTCGAGGACGCCCCGGCAGCCACCCAGCTCATCCTCAGCCTGTGGCTGCACGGCAGCACGTCCATGTTCGACCGGGCCCTCGCCGCCCCCGACGACGACAGCTACGTCGAGATCCTCCTGCGCGGCATCCCCGCCCTGCTCACCGCGAGCGAGCGGCTGCTCGGCGCCGCCCCCGGATCCTTCCAGCCGCCCGACCTCCACCCCGAGACCCTGCGCGCGATGCGCGCACCCTTCCTCGCAGCCCTCAAAGGAAACTGGACCGTTCCCGCTTTGGTGGAGGGTGGGGCATATTCCGCGGGTTCCTGAAC
>CALMPQ010000094.1 GCA_937872005.1 uncultured Propioniciclava sp. | reverse complement strand
TCGACTCCCGGGAACAGCGGCGGCAGGGTCCGCCCGTAGGCCGACCCGAGGGCGTCGGCCGGGTGGACCAACACCCCGTCGGCCCCCGCCGCGACCGCGCGGGCCACCTCCGTGGGGGTCAGCGCCCCGCCGAGGAAGGGCACGTCCCCCGCCGCCTCGACCAGGTCCGGCGACGAGACGGGCGAGAGCACGAAGTGCACCCCCGCGCCCACGGCCAACCGGACGCCGTCGGCGTCCGTCACACCACACGCGCCCACGCGCGCGCGGAAGCCGAACAGGGAGAGCATCTCGGGCACCAGGTGGAACTGCTCGACCGGGACCGCCCAGGCGCCCAGCCCCTCCTGCAGGAGGAGTTCTCCCAGCGCCACCCAGTCCGACACGCCCGAGCGGGGTACCTCGATGACGACGCGGTGGCCACGCAGGGCTGCTTCCAGGACGCTCATGCACCCATCTTGCCGGAGGCAATCGCGGGCAACTCGCCCATCCCATTGGCATCCACCGCTGGTCCTGACATGGAATGGAAGGCATGGCCCTCGCTCCAACCGCCGACCTCGTCACGTCCCCAGCGCTCGTCCGAGCGCTGCTCGCCGCCCAAGCGCCCGCCCTGGCCGACCTGCCCGTGACGCCGTACGCCCACGGGTGGGACAACGACCTGTACCAGCTCGGCGACGGGCTGCTCGTGCGCCTCCCCCGCCGCGAGGTGGCCGCGGGGCTCATCGACAATGAGGTCCGCTGCCTCCCGCTGATCGCCTCCCTGGTCACCGCGCGCACCCCGCAGCCGGTGTTCGCCGGCGTCGCCGGCGAGCGGTTCCCGCGGCCGTGGTCCGTGGTGGAGCACATCCCGGGCACGGTGGTCTCCTCCCTGCCCGTCGTCGATCGGGGCGAGCTGGCCGTCGACCTGGCCGACTTCATCTGGTCCCTGCACGTGCCCGCGGCCGGCCGCGCCCCCGTCAACCCGGTGCGCGGCGGTTCGCTGGCCCGACCCGAGGCGGACGCCCGCCTGCGCGACCGCCTCACCCTGCTCGCCGAGGCCGGGGACGCCGCGCTCGCCGCCGCCCTCCTGCCGCGCTGGGAGGCGTGGGTGCACGCCCCGGAGTTCGACGGCATCGACGTGTGGCTGCACGGCGACCTGCACCCCCACAACCTGGTGGCCGGGCCCGACGGCCGGCTGGCGGGCGTCCTCGACTGGGGCGACGTCACGTCCGGTGACCCTGCCTGCGACCTCGCGACCGCGTGGCTCACCTTCGATGCGGCCGGGCGCGCCGTCTTCATCGACCGGGTGAACTCGGGCGGCCCGATCGATGCCGCGACATGGGCGCGTGCCAAGGCGTGGGCCCTGCACCTGGGCCTGCTGCTGGCGACCGCGAACGACGACCTCCCCGCACTGTCGGCCATCGGTCGCCACACACTGGAAGCCCTCGCCGCCGAGACGGCCTGAGCCCCTATAATCCGGCCGTGGCCCGCGTGAAGACCTACCCGGACGACCTCCGCGACCGCCTGGTCGCGGAGGCGTTCGAGCGCCTGCGCCACGAGCACCCCGACACAGTCTCGTTGCGCGAGCTGGCTGCTTCCTGCGGCACCTCGACGAACGCGATCTACTCGATCTTCGGGGGCAAGGACGAGTTGATCAACCAAGTCTGCCGCGAGGCGCGTGCCGAGTTCGCCGGCCCGCACTACAGGCTCGCCCTCGAGGAACCGTCCCTCGCGGTGCTCGCCCAGTCGGGGACCCTGTACCGCAGCTGGGCGCACGCCAACCCGGCCCTCTACCGCCTCATCTTCAACGCGGGTTCGACCACGGGCCGCTCCGTGCTCAACGACGAGTGGTTCCATCCGATCCGACTGTTGCTGCAGCGCCTGATCGACCACGGCGTCCTGCGCCCCCACGACACCCGGGAGATGGCGCTCTCCCTCTGGGCCAGCACGCACGGGTTCGTCCTGCTGGAGATGGACGTGTGGCCGCCCGGGGTCCTCGACACCGACCGGCTCTACGAGGCGCACCTGCGCAACAGCATCGGCACCCTGCTCGACCCTGAGGCGCTGCACGCCTGACGGCTCAGGCGGGCGGCGTCCGGGAGAAGTTCTCGAAACTGCGCGAGGCGGTCGGGCCACGCTGGCCCTGGTAGTGCGAGCCCCGCTTGCGCGTGCCGTACGGGTGCTCGGCGGGCGAGCTGAGCTGGAAGAAGCACAGCTGGCCGATCTTCATGCCCGGCCACAGCTTGATCGGCAGCGTCGCGACGTTGCTGAGCTCGAGGGTGACGTGGCCCGTGAAGCCCGGGTCGACGAAGCCCGCCGTGGCGTGGGTCAGCAGGCCGAGGCGCCCGAGCGAGGACTTGCCCTCGACGCGCGCGGCGATGTCGTCGGGCAGGCTGACCTGCTCCAGCGTGCTGGCCAGCACGAACTCGCCCGGGTGCAGGATGAACGCGTCATCACCGTCGACCTCGACCAGGCGGGTCAGCTCGGGCTGCTCCTGGGCCGGGTCGATGAACGGGTACTTGTGGTTGTCGAAGAGCCTGAAGTAGCGGTCCAGCCGCACGTCGATGCTGGAGGGCTGCACCATCGCGGCGTCGTATGGGTCGAGGCGGACGCGTCCGGC
>CALMPQ010000093.1 GCA_937872005.1 uncultured Propioniciclava sp. | reverse complement strand
CACACGCTCGCCAAGGCGATCTCGTGGGCGTTCGGCCCCCCCACGGCCTCCGCGATCAACAGCCGCTGGACGTTCCAGTCCGACGCGAGCCGCCGCACGCCCGCGGCGGTCGCGACGCTGTACGGCCTGACGTTCGCGCTGCAGGTGGGCACGTTCGCGCTGGTGTTCCCCATGCTGGAGTCCTGGTGGGGAACGACGGCCGCCCAGGTCATCGGCTTCGTCATCGCGCAGGGCATCGCCACGCTGGTGAACTTCGTCGTCCAGCGCACCTGGATCTTCACGTAGTGCGCCCCCGGGGCTCCGGGGGCGCCGACCACGTCAGAGGAGCTCGACCTTCTGCTGCTCCACCAGCACGCCGGACGCCGTGGGCATCGTCGACGGCTGCACCGAGAAGACCCGCTGCCCGGGGAGCTCGGCGAAGCAGCCCTGGAGCTTGCCGTCGGCGAAGTGCACCGCGGCGCCGTCGTCGGCCGCGAAACCGCCGGGGAGGTCGCCCGAGGCGACGGCGTCGGTGTAGACCGACACGCGCCCGTCCTCGTCGCCGAAGTGGCTGCAGAAGCTACCGGGCAGCAGGCCGAGGCCGCCGCGCCACGCGCGGAAGTCACCGAACGAGTCGGTCACGCAGCCCTCGAACCAGATGTTGCCGCCGGCGCTCGTTCCGGCCAGGACGACGTCGCCGGCCTCGTAGCGCTTCTTGATGGCCTTGTGCACGTTGTGGGCCTTCCACAGCGCGTACATGTTCACCGTGGCGCCGTTGCCCACGAGGATCAGGTCGGCCTCCTGGATGCGCTCGACGGCGCGGGCGGCGTCGTCCCACAGGGTCATCACCATGGGGCGGATGCCCAGCGTGCCGTAGGCCACCAGGAACTTGTTGATGTACTGCGGGTCATCGGCCGAGGCGGTCGGGATGAAGCAGACCAGGGGAGCGGACTTCCCGGTCAGTTCGACGAGGTAACGGTCGAGGGCCGTGGGGGCGCCGAGCTGCGACGTTGCGAACCCGCCACCACCCATCGCGACGATGTGAGCGGTCATGTCGCCATCTTGGCACCGACCTCCCCCCGAACGCGAAGCCAAGTAACCTTCCACGGGTGACGGACCTCACCATCGGCATCGTGGGCGGCGGGCAACTGGCCCGCATGATGAACGAAGCGGCCACCCCGCTCGGCCTGCAGGTGCGCCTGCTCGCCGAGGCCGAGGGCGTCTCCGCTGCGCAGGTCGTGCCGGGCGCGCAGGTCGGTGACTACACCGACGGGGCCACCATCACCGCCTTCGCCGAGGGCGCCGACGCCATCACCTTCGACCACGAGCACGTGCCGACCGCACTGCTCCAGCAGTTGCAGGACGCCGGCGTTGCGGTCCGCCCCGGCCCGGCCGCCCTGGTCTTCGCGCAGGACAAGGCCGCCATGCGCGAGCGGCTCACCACCCTCGGGATCCCGGCGCCGGCCTGGCGCGTCACGCGCACGCCTGCGGAGTTCGTCGCCTTCGGTGACGAGATCGGGTGGCCGCTGATCGCCAAGACCTCCCGTGGCGGTTACGACGGCAAGGGGGTCTGGAAGGTCGCGGACGCCGCGGGTGCGGCCGAGCCGTTCGCGGCCCTCGGGCGCGCCCTGGGGCCGACGGAGCGGGTGGCTTCGACCGGGGCTTCGCCAGGCTCAGCCGGCGAGGTGGTGATCGTCGCCGAGGAATTCATCCCGTTCACCCGCGAGCTGAGCGTGCTCGTGGTGCGCCGCCCCGGCGGGGAGTCGGTCGTGTACCCGGTCAGCGAGACCGTCCAGCGCGAGGGCATCTGCCACGAGACCACCACGCCGGCGCCGGGGCTCGACGCCGACTACGCCGCCGAGATCCAGGCCTTCGCCACCCGCATCGCCGACGAACTCGGCGTCGTGGGCGTCCTCGCCGTCGAACTCATGGAGCGTCCGGGCGGTGAGGTCGTCGTCAACGAGCTCGCGATGCGTCCGCACAACACCGGTCACTGGACCATCGAGGGCGCCGTCACCTCCCAGTTCGAGAACCACCTGCGCGCCGTGCTCGACCTGCCGCTCGGCTCGACCGCCCTCACCGCGCCCGTCGTCGTGATGAGCAACGTCCTGGGCGGTTCCAACCCCGACCTCGTCGGGTCGCTCCCGGTCGTACTGGCCAACCCCGACGTCCGCGTCCACCTCTACGGCAAGTCGGTCAAGCCGGGCCGCAAGGTCGGCCACGTCACCGTCCGCGGCACCGACGTCGCGGCCACGCAGGAGGCCGCACGTGCGGCGTCCGGACACCTCGAAGGAGCCTGACATGCCCAAGCACGCCGCACCCCAAGGTCCCCGAGTCGGGATCGTCATGGGATCCGACTCCGACTGGCCCACCATGCAGGCCGCCGCCGAGGCGCTGGCCGAGTTCGGCGTCCGGTACGAGGCCGACGTGGTGAGCGCCCACCGCATGCCCGAGGACATGCTGCGCTACGGCCGCGAGGCCCACACCCGCGGGCTCGAGGTGATCATCGCCGGAGCGGGAGGTGCCGCCCACCTGCCGGGCATGCTCGCGTCGCTGACGCCGTTGCCGGTGATCGGCGTCCCGGTGCCGCTGAAGTACCTCGACGGCATGGACTCCCTGCTGTCGATCGTCCAGATGCCCGCCGGTGTCCCGGTTGCGACGGTCGCGATCGGCAACGCCCGCAACGCCGGCCTGCTGGCCGTGCGCATGCTGGCCGCCGGCGACCCCGAGCTGACCCAGCAGATGCTCGACTTCCAGGACGAACTGCGCGCGGTGGCCACCGCGAAGGGGGCCAACGTCCGCGGGCAGTGAACACGCCGGGGGGCCTCCCGTCCTCGGGCGGCCCCACCCACCACACTGGGGGGAACCTGATCCTGCTGTCTTCCCCCAGAGGTGAGGTTCATGTCCGACGCGTCCCTGCCGACGCCGCGCCAGCGGAGCGAGCGCATCGCCTTCCGCCGCGGCGTGTCGCTGCTCACCCTGACGCTGCTCGCGCCCGGTTCCGCGCAGGTGATCGCGGGCGGCCGGGGCCTGGGCCGGTTCGCGTTGCGCGTCTGGCTCGCCGTGCTCACCACCCTGGTGGCGTTCGTGGCGCTGGCCGTCGCCCGCCGCGACTGGGCGCTCGCGCTCTACGCGCACCCCATCACCCAGTGGGTGGCCTCGGTCGCGGTGCTGCTGCTCGGTGTCGGCTGGGCGTTGCTCCTCCTCGATGCGTGGCGGCTCTCCCGCCCCCGCCAGATGGGACGCCGCGGGTTCGGCATGGCGCTGCTCGCCGCCCTCCTCGCCCTCGGCATCGGCTTCGGCTCGATGCAGGCCTCCGCGCTGTCGCGCAGCCAGGCCGAGTTGTTCGGCGCCGTCTTCGGTGGCGGCGGCACGATCGGCGCCCATGACGGACGCATCAACGTCCTGCTCCTGGGCACCGACGCCGAGCCCGACCGCCCCGGCATCCGCACCGACACGATGATGGTCGCCTCGGTGAGCGCCACCACCGGGCGGACGGTCCTGTTCAGCCTGCCGCGCAACCTGCAGTGGGCGCCGTTCCCGAAGTCCTCGCCGCTGCACGGGCTCTACCCGAACGGGTACTGGTGCCCCGACCAGAGCTGCCTGCTCAACGCCGTGCACTCCGAAGCCGAGAAGCACGCCGCCCTCTTCTCGGGCGTCAAGGACCCCGGCCTCCAGGCCACCCGCGACGTCATCGGGGAGACGTTGGGCCTCAAGATCAACTACTACGCCATGGTCGACATGCGCGGCTTCTCCTCCCTCGTGGACGCCCTCGGCGGCGTCACCCTCGACATCGCCAAGGCCGTCCCGATCGGCGGCGGTTCGTCGAAGGTCGAGGGGTACATCCAGCCCGGCAAGGGCGTCCACCTGGATGGATTCCAGGCGCTGTGGTTCGCGCGGTCGCGGGAGGGGGCGTCCGACTACGAGCGCATGGCCCGCCAGAAGTGCGTGGTCAACGCGCTGGCCAAGCAGGCCACCCCGCTCAACGTGGTGACGCGCTTCACCGAACTCGCCCGCGCGGGCAGCTCGATGGTGCGCACCGACGTGCCCACCACCCAGCTCGCCCACCTCGCCGAGCTCGCGGACGCCGGCCGTCGCCTCCCCATCGCTTCGGTCAGCTTCGCGCCGCCCCTGATCGAGCCGGTGAAGCCGGACCTCGGGCTGATCCGGGCGACGGTGAAGGACACGATCAAGGCCTCCGTCGAGCTGGACCGGGGCACGCCGGACGCGCCCCCGACACCCGCCGAGCCCGTGGTCCCGGCGGCACCCGTGGCGTCGGCGGCACCCGCGGCGTCGGCGAAGGCCAAGCCGGTGGTGGCGAAGACGGCCCCGAAGACGAATGCCACCTTCAGCGAGGAGCGCCAGACCGAGGACCTCACCGAGATCTGCGGGGTCTCCTGAGCGAGATTTCTGTCGACCGACATCTTTCGACCGACATCCGTGGCGCCGCGGTCGAAAAGGTGTCGGTCGAAATGTGTCGGTCAGGCCTGCAGCTCGCCCTCGAGGATGCGGAACAGGTCGGCACCGATCGCGTCGACCAGCGCGCGCCCCTCGTCGAAGCTCGGCATGCGGGTCATGATCGCGGCGACGTAGTCACGGCCCTCGCCGCGCACGTGGCCCATCGAGTTCACGGCCCACAGGTTGTCGAGGCTCTTGAACTGCACCCAGCCGTTCTTCATGCTGACATGGACGTTCTTGCCCTTGTCGTGGCCGATGCCCCACGTGTGGCCCGGGTTGGTCTTGCTCATGAGGTCGAGCAGGTACATCTGGTCCTCGACGTGGATCGCGGGGGAGCCGTTCACCAGCAGGTCGGCGAGCTTGCGCTGGTCGTCGGGGGTGGTGTTGGTCCAGGACCAGAACTCGCTGCGGTCATCACCGTGCGTGTTCGGCAGGCCCAGCTCGCCCGCCAGCTTCGTGTAGGCGTCGCGGCCGCCATAGGTGGCCCACAGCTCGTCGGACGGGTCGTTCTCGGAGTCGATGATCGCGCGGGAGGCGCGCCCGTAGTCCTCGAAGCTGAGCTCGCGGCCCTCCCGCCGGGCGGTCGTCAGCGCCATCAGCACGATCATCACCTTCGCCATGGACGCCGACTGCGAGTCGTAGTCGCCCTTCCACGCGAACTCGGCGCCGGTGCGCAGGTCCTTGACCGAGAGGCCGAGCCGGTCGGTGTTCTGCCCGTAGACGTCCATGACCGACTGCAATTGTGCGCGCACGGCGCCCGTCGGGTTGGCGGTCGGCGACACGATGGGCGCCGGGCCGCGCGAGCAGCCAACCAGCGCGGCGGTCGAGGCGGCACCCAGCAGGAGCGTGCGGCGGGAGAGCATCACCCGGCTCATGCTAGGACCCGCGCCTTCTCCGAGGCGGCCGTGCGCGCCGGGTCGCCCTCGGATTCGACCAACACTACCGAACCGCCGCCCAGGATGGCGCGCACCAACAGCGACACCGCCTCCCACGCGGTCGCGGGTTGCTCGAGCACGCGGTCACCGATCGGCTCCAGCCCGGCCAGCTCGGCGCCCGACACCTCGCGGGAGCCGTCGACCCAGGCCACCTCGTCGAGGGGGGCGGGGGTCGAGCCCGCGGCGTCCGGTTGGGCCAGTGCCTCCGACGAGTAGTCGAGGACGCCGTCGGGCAGGTCGGCCAGCGCCCGGCCCCACGGGTCGAGCGAGCACGCCAGCGTGGTCGCCGCGACCGGGTGCGGGTCGAGGGGGCCGAGGACGGCGAGGTCGGCGTCCGGGGCGTCGAGGTGCGCGGGGAGCCCGGCCTGCCACAACGCGAAGGGCCAGACCAGGCCCATCCAGTGGGCGGGGCGGTCGGCCAGCACGGGCAGCGCGACGACGTCGCCGGGGCCGATCCCGAGGTCGTCGAGCAGGTTGACCGTCTTGGCGACCCAGTTGGCGAAGGAGGCCACCGACAGCTCGGTGCGCTCGCCGGCGGGACCGTAGTGGGTGAGCAGCGGGGCGCCCCCGGCGGTGCGGACGAGGCGGTCCAGATGGGCGCTGACAGGGCGGAGTGGGCTCACGGGGCCAGCATAGGTTGGCCGCTAGCATCGACCCCATGCGCTACGTCGTGATCATGGCGGGCGGCTCCGGCACGCGGCTGTGGCCCCTGTCCCGCAAGGGCACCCCGAAGCAGCTGCTCAAGCTGATCGGCGGCACGAGCCTGCTGCGGCTCGCGTTCGAGCGCGCAACCCGGCTGGTGCCCGCCGAGCGCGTGCTCGTGGTGACCGGCGCGCCCTACCTCGACGCGGTGCGGGCCGACCTCCCCGAGGTGCTCGACGAGAACCTGCTGGGCGAGCCCGTCGGGCGGGACTCGCTCAACGCGGTCGCCTGGCCCGCCGCGGTGATCGCCCGTCGCGACCCCGACGCGGTCATCGCCCAGCTCACTGCCGACCAGCTCATCGAACCCATGGATGCCTTCGTGTCCGCGGTCGAGGAGGCCTTCGTCGTCGCCGAATCGGACGCCCACGCCCTCGTCACCCTCGGCGTCGTGCCGACCAGCCCGCACACGGGCTACGGCTACCTGCACCGCGGGGGAGCGCTGCCCGGGTTCAAGACGGCGTGCGCGGTGCGGGAGTTCCGCGAGAAGCCCGACCGGTCGACCGCGGAGGCCTACCTCGCCTCGGGGGAGTACTGGTGGAACGCCGGCATGTTCGTCTGGCGCGCGTCGACGTTCCTCGCCCAGTTGGCTGCCCTCGAACCCGAGACGCACGCCCGCGTGCACGAGCTGGCCGAGTCTCCCGAGCGGCTGGACGAGATCTTCCCGACCCTGCGCAAGACCTCGGTCGACTTCGCCATCATGGAGCCCGTCTCCCAGGGGCGCGCCTCGGGGCGGGTCGTCGCCGTGGCGCTGCCCATCGACTGGCGCGACGTGGGTGGGTTCGCCTCGCTCGCCGAGGTGCTGGCCGCGGACGCCGAGGGCAACGTCGTCGACGGCCTCGCCGTCCTGCAGGACGCCGCCGACAACCTCGTGATCAACACCACCGGCGACCACGTCGTGGCGATCTCCGGGGTGTCCGGGATGGTCATCGTCCACACCCCCGACGCGACGCTGGTCACCACGCTGGCCGGCGCCGAGTCGGTCAAGTCCCTCATCCCTGCGGTGGCTGACACCGCGGGCCCCGACTTCACCTGAGGAAGGCCCCCATGGTCGAGAACCTGATGCGGCTGCGCGAGCCCGCAGCCTGGGTCGTGATCGGCGTGACCGCCGTCAGCATCGTGCTGTCGGTCGTGCGGTTCGTCCTGGCCCTGACCACCAGCGACACCACGTTCTCGGCGGCCGCCCAGGACGTCGCGCTCGGCGCGATGAGCCTGACCCTGGTGCTGGCCGTGGTGGCCGTCGTGCTCGTGAGCGTCTTCCACGCACCCGTCGCGGGCGCGCGCCGGCTCGTCCTCGCCGCCGCCACGGTCGTCACGATCGGGACGGTGCTGACGCTGCTGGGTGCGCTGCTCGGGCTGCCCGCCTCGGCCGGGACC
>CALMPQ010000092.1 GCA_937872005.1 uncultured Propioniciclava sp. | reverse complement strand
GGTGCACGTGCATGCCCGAGCCGTTGTCGCCGAAGATCGGCTTCGGCATGAAGGTCGCGGTCTTGCCGGCCTCCCAGGCGGTGTTCTTGATGACGTACTTGTACTTCATGATGTTGTCGGCCGCGGCCAGCAGGGTGTCGAACTTCGTCGCGATCTCGCCCTGGCCCGCGGTGCCGACCTCGTGGTGCGCGCGCTCGATGACCAGGCCGACCGACTGCAGGTGGCGCACCATGTCGTCGCGCAGGTCACCGAAGTGGTCGACCGGCGCGACCGGGAAGTAGCCGCCCTTGTACTTCACCTTGTAGCCACGGTTCAGCTGGCCGCTGATGTCGGTCTCGGAGCCGGACGACCAGGCGCCGGCCTCGGACTCGATGAAGTAGTAGCCGGCGTTCGCCTTGGTCTCGAAGCGGACCGAGTCGAACACGTAGAACTCGGCCTCGGGGCCCATGAAGGCGGTGTCGCCGATGCCGGTCGACTTCAGGTACTCCTCGGCCTTGCGCGCGATGTTGCGCGGGTCGCGGCTGTAGGCCTCCTTGGTGATCGGGTCGTGGACGAACCAGTTCATGTTCAGGGTCGTGCTCTTGCGGAACGGGTCCAGGTAGGCCGAGCTGATGTCGGGCAGCAGCGACATGTCCGACTCGTGGATCTTCTGGAAGCCGCGGATGGAGCTGCCGTCGAACGAGAGCCCCTCCTCGATCACGTCGTGGGTGAGGAACTTCGCCGGGATGGTGAAGTGCTGCATCACGCCGGGCAGGTCGCAGAAGCGGACGTCGACGGTCTCGACGTCGTTCTCCTCGATGTAGCTGAGGAGCTCGTCGGCGTCTTGGAACATGGGTGGTCCTCCGAACAATGTGGTGGTCTGACAGCGCCCAACCGTAGGGGTCCCGCGTCACCGGGTGGTGTCGTGCGTGTTTCGGGCGCGTTACGACATCACGTTAGGGTGACGGGGTGACCGACACCATCCCGTACCCCGGCCAGACCATGGGCCTGCCCGAGACCGGGCCGGGCTCGCTCGCCCGGTGGGGGAGCCGTCTGGGCGCCCTCGTCCTGGACTGGGGGGCCAGCATGATCGTGGCGCTGGGCGCGTTCGGCGGGGGCGTCCTCACCGAGAGTGGCTGGAAGGCCTGGATGGTGCTCGCGGTCTACTTCGTGCAGAAGTTTGTGCTGACCGCCCTGACCGGCAGCAGCTTCGGCCAACTCATCTCGCGCATCGGCGTCACCCGCGTCGACGGCAGCCCGATCGGCCCCCTCCGCGCCCTCGCCCGGGCGGCGATGGTCAGCATCGTGCTGCCGGCCGTGGTGATCGGCCCCGACCGCCGCGGCATCAACGACCTGTTGCTCGGCACGGTGGTCGTCAACAGACGTTGATCACTTTCTTAACATGCGAATGACAAGCTGTGATGAGGCCCTGCCCCACCCCTGCGTGTGGCGTGTACGGTGGGTCGCCGGAAACCGAGCCCCTATAGTGGGCCGAAATCTGACCCGAGGGAACTGAATGATCGGCTATGTGCTGCGGCGACTCGCCAACTACATCGTGCTGCTCTTCGTGGCCGTGTCCCTGACGTACTTCCTGGCCGCGACGCAACTCCACCCGCGGTCGCTGTTCCTGATGCGCAACCCACCCCTCGACCCGCGCACGGTCGAGGCGGTGCTGCTGGAGCGCAACCTGAGCGACAACGTCCCGGTCTGGGAGCGCTATGTGACGTGGCTGACCAGGATCGTCACCCAGTGGGACTGGGGCATGTCCCCGATGGGGGCCGTCGTCAACGACGAGATCAGCTCCCGCATCTGGGTCAGCCTCCGTCTGCTGCTCATCGGTACGATCCTCGGCCTCCTGCTCGGCGTGGCCATCGGCGCGTGGGCCGCCACCCGTCAGTACAAGATCTCCGACCGCGTGGTGACCGTGCTCACCCTGCTGGTGGTCTCGACGCCGGCCTTCGTCATCGGCCACGTCTCGCAGATCCTGGCCACGGACGCCAACCGTCGCCTCGGCTTCCAGTTCTTCGAGTTCATCGGCGAGACCGGCACCGTCCACGGGGAGGGGTGGTGGCCCGTCCTCCTCGACCGATTGCAACACCTGCTGCTCCCCACACTCGTGTTGATGCTGTTGGGGTTGGCGTCCATGAGCCGCATCCAGCGCAACCTGATGCTGGACGCCCTGGGCTCCGACTTCGTGCGCACCGCCCGGGCCAAGGGCCTGCGCGAGAACAAGGCCGTGATGAAGCACGCCCTGCGGACCGCACTGATCCCGACCGCCACCTACGTGGCCTTCACCGTGGCGACGATGTTCGTCGGCGCCACCTACACCGAGAAGATCTTCGGGTTCCGGGGCATGGGCGCCTACGGCGTCGACACCATCATGGGGCAGGACATCAACGGGGTGGTCGCCGTGACGGCGTTCGCCGGCGTCTGCGTGCTCGTGGGTGCCGTGCTGTCCGACATCTTCGTGGCCATCCTCGACCCGCGCGTGCGGCTCGGCTGAGGGGGAACCAGACATGACCCAGCACTCCGCAGGCAGCCAGGGCGTCGGCCCGGCCGAGACGACCCCGGCACCCGCCGAGCTCGAGCAGCCCACCACGCCCGGTGCGCGCAAGCGCCTCAGCCGCGGCCAGCTCACGTTCCGGCGCTTCCTGCGCAACCGGACGGCCGTCGTCGGCGCGATCGTGATCATCGCCCTGGCGATCATCGCCGTGGTCGGGCCCTACCTGTTCTACTGGAAGTTCGACGACATCGACTACGACGCGTTCCTGTCGGGTCCCGACTCGAACCACCTCCTCGGCACCACCCAGGCGGGTCGTGACGTGCTGGCCCTGACCCTGCGCGGGATGAGCAAGTCGCTGATCATCGGCTTCATGGTCGCGATCATCTCCACCTCGATCGCCGCCATCGTGGGCGCGACCGCGGCCTATGTGGGCGGCTTCACCGAGAAGGCGATCCTGTGGATCGTCGACCTGATGCTCGTCGTGCCGTCGTTCCTGCTGATCGCCGTCATCACCACGGGCGGTCCCAAGGGGCCGGACGCCTGGCTGCTGCTGGTCGTCCTGCTGGCGATCTTCGGCTGGCCGCTCAGCTCGCGCGTCGTGCGCTCCCTGACGCTGTCGGTGAAGGAGCGCGAGTACATCCAGGCCGCGAAGTTCATGGGGCTGCCGGCCTGGAAGATCATCCTGCGCCACATCATCCCCAACGTCAGCTCGCTGCTGATCATCGACGCCACGCTCGGTGTCGGCTACGCGATCCTGGCCGAGACCGGCCTGTCGTACTTCGGCTTCGGCGTCCAGGCGCCCGACACCTCGCTGGGCACCCTGATCGGGGAGGGCGCCCGCATGGCGACCACCTACCCGTGGATCTTCCTGGGCCCGGCCACCGTCCTCGTCATCCTGGTCATGAGCGTGAACGCCGTCGGTGACGGCCTGCGTGACGCCCTCGACCCCACGTCCGGCTCGGGAGGCCGCGCATGAGCTCCGCTTCGACCGTTCCCTCGACCTCGGCGGCATCGCACCGCCAGCGGCGCACCGCCGCCGGCGACGTCGTCCTGCAGGTGAAGGACCTCCACGTCACGTTCCCGAGCGAGGCCGGCCCCGTCCGTGCCGTGCGCGGGCTCAGCTTCGACCTGCGGGCCGGCGAGACCATGGCGATCGTCGGCGAGTCCGGTTCGGGCAAGTCGGTGACGTCGCTGGCCATCATGGGCCTGCTCGCGAAGGGCGCCCGCGTCGAGGGCTCCATCAAGCTGCACGGGGACGAGTTGCTCGGGCTCTCCGACGAGCAGATGTCGCGGACCCGCGGCAGCGCCGTGGCGATGGTCTTCCAGGACCCCTTGTCGGCGCTGACCCCCGTCTACACGATCGGTGACCAGATCGTCGAGGCGATCCAGATCCACAACAAGGGCACGTCGAAGGAGGCGGCCTGGGCCCGAGCGATCGAACTGCTCGACCTGGTGGGCATCCCGAACCCCGAGCAGCGCGTCAAGAGCTTCCCCTTCGAGTTCTCGGGCGGTATGCGGCAGCGCGCCATGATCGCCATGGCGATCGCGAACGACCCCGACGTGATCATCGCCGACGAGCCGACCACCGCGCTCGACGTGACGATCCAGGCGCAGGTGCTCGAGGTGCTGAAGAAGGCACAGCAGGAGACCGGCGCGGCGATCATCATGATCACCCACGACCTGGGCGTCGTGGCGGGCATGAGCGACCGGGTGACGGTGATGTACGCCGGCCGCCCGGTGGAGCAGGGCACCGTCGACGACGTCTTCTACCGCCCCGCCATGCCGTACACGATCGGCCTGCTGGGGTCCGTGCCGCGCCTCGACCAGGGCAACCAGGAGGCGCTGGCCACCCTGGAGGGCAACCCGCCCTCGGTGGTCAATCTGCCCCCCGGATGCCCGTTCGCCCCCCGCTGCCCCTTGGCGCAGGACCGGTGCCGGGCCGAGGAGCCCGAGCTCGTGCACCTGGGCGACGGACACGCCGCCGCCTGCGTGCGGGTCGACGAGGTCGTGTCGCAGAGCATGACATACGCCGACATCTTCCCGGTGCCCGACCTGACCCGTTCCGAGCTCGCCGAGAAGCCGCGCGAGGAGCGCGAGGTCGTGCTGCAACTGCGCGACATGAAGAAGCACTACCCGCTGATGAAGGGCGCCATCTACCGCCGTCGCGTCGGCACGGTCTACGCCGTGGACGGCATCGACCTCGACGTGCGCGAGGGAGAGACCCTGGGCCTGGTGGGGGAGTCCGGCTGTGGCAAGTCGACGACCCTGCTCGAGGTGCTGAACCTCTCCAAGCCCACCGGCGGAAAAGTCGAGGTGTTCGGGAAGGACACCTCGAAGCTGGGCCGCAGGGACAAGTTCACGATGCGTCGCGACCTGCAGGTCGTGTTCCAGGACCCGATGGCGTCCCTGGACCCCCGCATGCCGATCTTCGACATCATCGCCGAGCCCCTCGGCGTCCACGGCTTCACCAAGGCCGAGACCGAGAAGCGCGTCATGGAGCTGCTGAAGCTGGTGGGCCTCGAGGAGAGCCACGCCGACCGCTACCCCCAGCACTTCTCGGGTGGCCAGCGCCAGCGCATCGGCATCGCCCGCGCGCTCGCGCTCTCGCCGCGCCTGCTGGTGCTGGACGAGCCGGTGTCGGCGCTCGACGTGTCGATCCAGGCCGGCGTCATCAACCTGCTGGAGGACCTGCAGGGCCAGCTCGGGCTCAGCTACGTCTTCGTGGCCCACGACCTCGCGGTGATCCGCCACATCGCCGACCGGGTGGCCGTGATGTACCTGGGCAAGATCGTCGAGCTCGGCGATGTCGACGAGGTGTACGAGCGGCCCCGCCACCCGTACACCCAGGCGTTGTTGTCGGCCATCCCGATCCCCGATCCCAACACCGAGCGGTCCCGCAAGCGGATCCTGCTGACGGGCGACCTGCCGAGCCCGGCCGACCCGCCGTCGGGCTGCAAGTTCCGGACGCGGTGCCAGAAGTTCCCCCTGTTGACGCAGGCCGAACAGCAGCGTTGCATCGATGAGGTGCCCGACCTGCTCGACAAGGTGCCCGGTGCCGACCATGCGGACGCCTGCCACTACAGCGAGGTCGTCCAAGTCATGTGACCCGGCTCGCCCGGCGGGACAACCTTAAGTTTCCACTCACCGTTATGTGGATAACGACTGCGGGTGCAGACGGTAACGATTGGGTGTGATGCTGGCGAATGCGCGTTTGACTTCGTACTCTGAACCCCAACGTGCGCCCCTGGGAGTCGAATCCCGTTCTGGGTGCGCCGGCACGTCCGTGGGGAATGACCCCCATACCCATTTCACGATCGGAGGACCCGTGAAGCCCGTCAAGATCCTCGCCCCGGCCCTGCTGGGCACTGCAGCGCTCGTCCTGAGCGCCTGCGGTGGCCCCGCGGCGCAGCCGGGCAACACCACCCAGACCGGTGGCGCGACCGGCGCCAGCACGCCCGGTGCGTCCGCCCCCGCCCCGAGCGCGGGCTGGGACATCAACGAGAAGCCCCGCGCCGACCTCGCCGAAGGTGGCACCCTGCGCCTGTCCGTCACCGAGCTGATGACCAACTGGAACTCCGCCCACACCGACGGCAACCAGCGCGACAACAGCGACATGCAGGCCCCCCTGATGCCCTCGTACTTCAAGTACGACTCGGGCGGCAAGCCGGTGCAGGACGAGGACTACCTCGCCAGCTTCACCGACACGATGGAGGGCGAGTCGCAGGTCATCACCCTGAAGCTCAACCCGAAGGCCGTCTGGGGCGATGGTGACCCCATCGACGCCGACGACTGGATCGCCACCGTCAACGCGCTCAACGGCAAGAACACCGAGTTCCTGATGGCCTCCTCCGAGGGCTGGGACCAGATCAAGTCGATCGAGGCCGGCGCCGACAAGTTCGAGGTCAAGGTCACGTTCGAGAAGACCTACCCCGACTGGAAGGCCATCCTGGGTGGCCCGATGCGCGCCGAGTCGGTCGTCGACCCCGCCACCTTCAACGAGGGCTGGACGACGCTGAAGAACGAGTGGCTGTCGGGCCCCTACAAGGTCGAGTCGATCACCAACGACATCCTCACCCTCGTCCAGAACGACAAGTGGTGGGGCGAGAAGCCGCTGCTGGAGAAGATCACCTTCAAGGCGATCGCCGCCGACGCCGTGGCCTCGGCCTACGCCAACCAGGAGATCGACTTCCTCGACGTCGGCCCCGACCCCGACGGCTACGCCCGTGCGTCGGCCACGCCGAACACCACGATGCGCAAGGCGGCGGGCCCGAACTTCCGCCACTTCACGTTCAACTCCGAGGCCGAGAACCTGAAGGACGTCAACGTCCGCCAGGCGATCGCCAAGGCGCTGGACCGGACGATCATCGCCAAGTCCGACCTCGCCGGCGTTGACTGGGACCCGACCCCGCTCAACAACAACATCTTCCTGCCCAGCCAGCCCGAATACGTGGACCTGGGCAAGGAGACCGGCATCGACTACAACGTCGAGGAGTCGAAGAAGCAGCTCGACGCCGCCGGCTGGACCGTGGGTTCGGACGGTATCCGTGAGAAGGACGGCAAGAAGCTCATCGTCAAGTTCGCGGCGCTGACCGGTGTGAAGGCGTCCGAGAACGAGGCCATCCAGGCGCAGAACATGCTGAAGGAGGTCGGCATCCAGCTGGACATCGTGCCGACGCCCACCTCGGACTTCTCCGGTGGCAAGCTCCTGCAGCCCGGTAACTTCGACATCGTTGCCTTCTCGTGGATCGGTACCCAGTACCCGCTGCGTGGCATCGACCAGATCTACGGCGGCTCGCCCGAGAGCTGGGGCTCGAACTTCGCGCGTCTGGTGAACCCGGCGCTCAACGAGCTCATCCCGCAGATCGCGACCGAGTCCGACCCGGCGAAGCGCAACGAGCTCGGCAAGCAGGCCGCCAAGCTCATCTGGGAGTCCGTGCACACGCTGCCGCTCTACCAGCGC
>CALMPQ010000091.1 GCA_937872005.1 uncultured Propioniciclava sp. | reverse complement strand
CGAGAGCCCGTGTTCCGGGCGCCGAGAGCCCGTGCTCCCGGTGCCACGGGGCAGGAACGCAGGCTCTCGACGCACGGAACGCAGGCTCTCGGCGGAGGGGGCGCTACCCACGACGCCCCCGACGAGCCAGCAGCACGAGGAAGACCGCCGCGCCGACGATGCCCAGCACCGTGGCGATCGGCATCTCGAAGGGATGGACCACCAGCCGCGCCACCAGGTCGCACGCCAGCACGAGGCCGGCCCCGAGCAGCGCGACCCACGGCACCGAGCGACGCGCGTTGTCGCCGATCACGGCGCGCACCACGTTGGGCACGACGAGTCCCAGGAACGGGAGCGCCCCGACCGTGATCACGACCGTCGCCGAGGTGACGGCGACGACCGTCATGCCGATCGCCATCGTGCGCCGGTAGTCGAGGCCGAGGTTGGTCGTGAACGCCTCGCCCAGCCCGGCGACCGTGAAGCGGTCGGCGGTCACAGCCGCCACGACGACGAGGGCACCCGCGACCCAGAGCAGTTCCATCCGCCCGGCGATCACGGCGGAGAAGTCGCCCGTCGTCCAGGCGTTGAGGCTCTGGATCAGATCCGTCCGGTAGGCGATGAACGTCGCGAAGGCCCCGACCACGCCGCCGAGCATGATGCCGACCAGGGGCACGATCAGCACGTCCTTCAGCGGCACCACCTTCAGGATCCGGAGGAACAACCCCGTCCCGACCAGCGCGAACGCCGTGCCGAGCACCATCTTGGCCGCGATGGGGGCGTCCGGCCAGAAGAGGGCGCAGGCGAGCAGGCCCAGCGTCGCGAAGTCGAGGGTGCCGGCCGTCGACGGCTCGACGAAGACGTTGCGCGTCAGCAGCTGCATGATCAGCCCCGACACCGCCAGACCCGCGCCGGCCAGCACGAGGGCCAGCGTGCGCGGGATGCGGCTGACGGCGATCAGCTCGTAGTCGGCGCGCCCGGTGAGGACGTCGACCACCGAGACGTCGGCCACGCCGACGAACAGCGACACCAGCGCCAGCACGCCGACGCCCACCGCCCCTGCGGTCAGCGCCCCCCAGCCTCGTCGACCGGACGCCGTGGGTGCAGCCTGCGCCGCCCCCGCGTCGGTGACGGGGGTGAGTGGCGGCGTGAGGACGGACATCAGCTCAGGGCGTCCTTGACGGCTTCGACCATGCGGGAGGTGGAGTCGAGGCCGAACCCGATGAGGTACCAGTCGGCGCCGTCGAGGTAGGTGACCTTGTCGTTCTGCCAGGCCGGGGTGCGGGCGACCAGGGGGTTGTCGAGCACCTGCTTGGCGGCGGCGCCCTGCTGCCCGATCGCGGCGTCGCGGTCGACGACGAACAGCGCCTGCGGGTTGGTCTCGGCGATGAACTCAAAACTCACGGCCTGCCCGTGCTGGGACGCCTCGAGGTCGGGTGCCGCCGCAGGAACGCCCAGCAGGTCGTGGATGAGTCCGCCGAAGCGGGCGCCCGGGCCGAATGCCGACACCTTGCCGCCGGAGGTCAGCAGGATCAGCGCGTTCGCGTCGGCGGGAATGGCCTTCTTCGCCTCCTCGATCTCGGTGGTGAGCTCGGCGAGCTCGGCGTCGACCTTGGCCCGCACGTCGAACAGGTCGCCGAGCGCCTGGGCGCTGGTGGTGAGCGACTCGATCGGCTTGGCGTTGTTGGACGTGAGGTCGATGGTCGGCGCGACCTGGTTCAGTTCGGCGTACTTGGCGGCCGACCGCCCCGAGATGATGATCGCGTCGGGGTCGAGGGCGGCGATGGCCTCGAGGTCGGGCTCCTGCGCGGTGCCGACCGTCGCGGTGGTGGCGTACTCGCTGAGCGAGTCGGGCAGGGTGGTCTGGGCGGTGCCGACCACCCGGTCCTCGAGGTCGAGCGCGTCGAGGGTGTCGAGGCTCGCGAAGTCGAGCACGACGACCTTCGCGGGGTTCTTGGTGACTTCCGCCGTGCCCTGGGCGTGGGTGATCGTGACCGTGCCGGACGCCTCGCTCCCGGCCGCCGCCGGGGCCGGGGTCGCGCCGGGCGCGGAACAGCCCGCCAACGCCAGCGACACGGCGACGAGGGGCAGGGCAGCGCGGGCGAGGACGCGGTTCATGGGGCTCCGTTGCGTTCGGGTCGGGTTAGGTTCGCCTAACTTAGGTCCACCTAACCATGCGTCTGCAACGCCTGACAAATCTGGCTCTTCATACCTGCGGTGGGTGGGGGGCCGACACGCCGAGTGAGGCTGGTCT
>CALMPQ010000090.1 GCA_937872005.1 uncultured Propioniciclava sp. | reverse complement strand
AGAACTGCTGGCCGCTCGTGATGTCCTTGAACGGGGACGTGCGGGGGGCAGTGTAGGTGGGGCACGCGGGGGAGGGGTCAGTCGGGCAGGTCCGTCGTCCCCGGGATCGCGTGGGGGGCCGGGGCCGGGGCGTCCAGCGGTGCGACCACCTGCGCCTCGACGGTGTGCGGCTGGAGGGCGCCCGACGCGATGTCCTCGGCCCAGTGGCACGCCACGCGATGGGACGCCGGCACGCCCGGCACCTCCACGTGCCGCAGCTCCGGACGTTCGGTGGCGCACCGGGAGGCCTGCACCCACGGGCACCGCGTGTGGAAGCGGCACCCCGAAGGCGGGTTGGCCGGCGACGGCAGGTCGCCCGACAGCAGGATGCGCTCGCGGGAGTCCTCCACGATCGGGTCCGGCACCGGGATCGCCGACAGCAGCGCCCGCGTGTACGGGTGCAGCGGCAGCGCGTACAGGTCGTCGGCGTCCGCCTCCTCGACCAGCGCGCCGAGGTACATGACGCCGATCCGATCGGAGATGTGCCGCACCACGGCGAGGTCGTGCGCGATCACGAGGTAGGTGAGGCCGAACTCGTTCTGGAGGTCCTCCAGCAGGTTGATCACCTGCGCCTGCACCGACACGTCGAGTGCCGAGACGGGCTCGTCGGCGACGATCAGCTCGGGGTCCACCGAGAGCGCACGGGCGATGCCGACGCGCTGCCGTTGCCCGCCCGAGAACTCGTGCGGGTACTTCGACAGCGCACTCGACGGCAGGCCCACGGCCTTGAGCAACCCGACCAGGCGCTCCCGCGCCCCCTTCTTGTCGGACGCCAACCCGTGCGCCTGCATCCCCTCCAGCAGCAGCTGCTCGACGGTCTGCCGCGGGTCGAGGCTGCCCAGGGGGTCCTGGAACACCATCTGCATGTGCCGCCGCTGACGGCGCAGGTCCTCGCCCTTGAGCGTGGCCAGGTCGACCCCACCCAGGTGCACCGACCCCTCGGTGAGCTCCTCGAGTTGCAACAGCGCACGCCCGAAGGTCGACTTGCCGCAGCCCGACTCGCCGACGAGGCCGTACGTCTCGCCGCGCCGGATCACCAGGTCCATGCCGTCCACGGCGTACACGTGCCCGACAGTGCGGTCGATGAGCAGGCCGCGCTTGATGGGGAAGTGGACCTTCACCCCCTGGGCGTCGACGAGCACCTCGCTTTGTTCGACGTCGGCGACCTCGATCTCGGTCATGCGCGGCCCTCCTCGATGCGTGCGCGGTCGGCGGCGGTCAGCGGGTGGTGGCAGCGCAACAGCCGCAGCCCACCGTCGGTGCGTGCCTCGTCGTCGGCCATGAGCTCCGGGGTCACCTCACGGCACCGGTCGGATGCCTGGTGGCACCGCGGCGCGAAGGCGCACGCCGAGTCCCACGGGATGTTGTCGGCCACCGACCCCGGGATGGGGAAGAGACGACCGCCGCGGTCGGCGTCCAGACGGGGGATCGAGCCGAGCAGACCGCCGGTGTAGGGGTGCCGGGGCTCGGCGAAGAGCGGGTGGCGCTTGGCGCGCTCGACGATGCGGCCGCCGTAGAGCACGTTGACGCCGTCGCAGAGCCCGGCCACGACGCCGAGGTCGTGGGTGATCATGATCAGCGCGGTGCCCGAGTTGACCACGAGCTCCTGCAGCAGCGACAGGATCTGGGCCTGGATCGTCACGTCCAGCGCGGTCGTGGGCTCGTCGGCGATGAGCAGGCGCGGCTCGCACGCCAGCGCCATCGCGATGAGCGCGCGCTGGCGCATGCCGCCCGACAGCTGGTGCGGGTACTCCTTCAGGCGCCGGGTGGGGTCGGGGATGCCGACCTTCTCCAGCATCTCCGCCGCCTGCTTGGACGCCACCGCCCGCTTCTCGCCGCGGTGCCGTTCGATGACCTCGGCGACCTGCACGCCGATGGGCACGACGGGGTTCAGCGACGACAGCGGGTCCTGGAAGATCATGGCCAGTTCCGCGCCACGCTTGTCGCGCATGGCGGCGTCGGGCAGCGTGAGCAGGTCGGTGCCGGCGAACCGCACCGACCCCGTGACCGTGTTGCCGCGCCGGGGCAGCAGCCGCAGGATCGCCAGCGACGTCACCGACTTGCCGCAGCCGGACTCGCCGACGAGCCCGACGACCTCGCCGGGGTTCACGTTGAACGTCACCTTGTCGACGGCCGTGAACCGCTCGCGGCCGTGGGTGTGGAAGTGCACCGACAGGTCGTCCACCTCGAGCAGGGGAGCGCTCATCGCCATCACCTCCTGGACTTCGGGTCGAGCGACTCGCGCAGGGATTCGCCCACGAGGGTGAACCCGAGCGCCACCACGATGATGCACAGCGCCGGGTAGACGGCCAGGTGCGGGTGGGAGTCGAAGTAGGTCTGCGCGTTGCCGAGCATCTGCCCCCACTCGGGCGCCCGGTCATCGGGGTTGCCCAGGCCGAGGAACGACAGCGCGGCGGCGTCGATGATCGCGGTGGCCAGCACCAGCGTCGCCTGCACGATCACCGGCCCCATCGCGTTCGGAAGCATGTGCCGGAACACGATCGGCCCCTTGCGGACGCCTAGGGCCCGGGCCGCCAGCACGTGGTCGGAGTGGCGTTGGGCCAGCATCGACCCGCGCAGCAGCCGCGCGAACACCGGCACCTGGACGATGGCGATCGCGAGGATGACGGTCCACTGCGACGGCGAGCGGAACATCGCCGCGATCGTGAACGCCATCAGCAGCGACGGGATCGACAGCAACACGTCGACGATGCGCATCACCACGGCGTCCACCCAGCCACCGAACGCGCCGGCGAGCGTGCCCAGCACCATGCCGCCGGCCAGTCCGCCGAGCGTGGCGAGGACGCCGACCAGCAGCGTCTGGCGCGCCCCGACCATCAGGCGGCTGAGGAGGTCGCGCCCGATGTCGTCGGCGCCCAGCGGGAAGCCGGGCTGCGGCCCGGGGACGGGGTTGGACTGGCGGTGCACCTGGTCGATCAGCACGCGCACGGCGGGGTCGTGCGGGGCGATGAAGGGCGCGATGATCGCCAGCACGACGAAGGCCACGACGATCGCGGCGCCGAAGAGGAACACCCAGTCGCGGCGCAGTCGGCGCCAGGCCGACATCCACAGGCTGACGCCCTCGCCGCGGGAGACGTGCCCGGCATCGCTGACACCGGCCGAGGATGCGGCCAGGCTGTCGATGCGCTGCTTCTTCGCGGCCGGGGTGAGCGGGAGCGGCTTCTTCTCGTTGTCGGTCATGGACGCCCCCTCACCGGATCCGCACGCGGGGGTCGATGGCGGCGTACGCGATGTCGACCACCATGTTGACGAGGATGTAGATGAGCGCGGCCATCATGATCAGCACCTGCAGCACGGCGTAGTCGCGGGTCTCGAAGCCGTAGGCCAGCGCGTGCCCGACCCCGCGGAACGTGAACACGCGCTCGGTCAGCACGGCGCCCGCGAGCAGGGCGCCGGTCTGCAGGCCGATGGTGGTCACGACGGGGATCAGCGCGTTGCGCAGCACGTGCCGGCCGCGGATGGTCGGGGCGCGCAGGCCCTTGCTCTGGGCGGTGCGGACGTAGTCCTCGTCCAGCACCTCGAGCACGGAGGCTCGCGTGATGCGCAGGATCACCGCGAACGGGATCGAGCTCAGCGCGAGTGCGGGGAGGATGAGGTGGCGCAGGGCGTCCCACGCGGCGTCCCACTCGCGGGTCAACAGGCCGTCGAGGACGTACATGCCGGTGATGTGGGTGGCGTCGATGCCGACCGATTGGCGTCCGGACGGGGGGAGGATGCCGAGCTGGATCGCGAAGACGTACTTCAGCGCGAACGCCAGGAAGAAGACGGGAACCGCGATGCCGACCAGCGAGAACAGCACCGACCCCGTGTCGAGGAAGGTGCCGCGGCGGCGCGCGGCGAGGTAGCCCAGCGGGACGCCGAGGAGGATCGCGAGGGTCAACGCGAAGAAGCTCAACTCGATGGTCGCCGGGAACCGGGAGAGGAAGATCTCCAGCGCATCGCGTCCGGGCAGGACGCCGGTGGAGACGCCGAACTGGCCCTGGGTCGCGCGCTCGAGGAAGCGCCAGTACTGCACGAGGATCGGCTGGTCAAGCCCGAGCGCCTGCTCGAGGGCGGCCCGAGCCTCGGGGGTGCTGCGCTCACCGAGGAGCGCGGACACCGGCCCGCCCGGCAGCGACCGCAGCCAGGCGAACAGGAGGATGGACAGCACGAAGAGGGTGATGACGGCCTGCAGCAGCCGCCGGACGATGTATCTGCTCACTGACCCACCAGGGGAAGAAGGCGAGGGCGGGGGCCGCGGGTGGTGACACCCACGGCCCCCGGGACCTCACTCGCTGACCGTGACGGGGGAGAAGTCCTCCGCCGCCAGCGGGCTGGTGACCAGACCCGAGACGGAGGAGGCCACCACGATGGCCGGCGGGCTGTGCGAGATCGGGAGACCGGGCAGGTACTCCTCGGCGATCTTCTTGTTCAGGTCGGAGACCATCTGGTCGCGCTTGGCTGCGTCCGGCTCGGAGTCGGCGGCCACCAGGGCGTCGGTCAGCTCCTGCGCGAACGGGTAGTTCTTCGTCGCGAAGGCGTTGTCCTGCTTGGTGAAGAAGGTACCGATGAAGTTGTCGGCCGAGTCGTAGTCACCGGTCCAGCCGAGGAGGAAGGCGGGGGCCTCGCTCTGCTCGGTGCCGTCGAGGTAACCACCGGTCCACGGCTTGGCGACCGGGTTGATCGTCACGCCAACGGCCTCCCAGTCGGAGCGGATGGCCTCGTAGATGGCGGCCGGGTTCGGCATGTACGGACGCGTCACCTCGGTGGGCTGCCAGAACTCCAGGGTGAGGTTGGCGTGACCGGCCTCGGCGAGCAGCTGCTTGGCCTTCTCGGGGTCGTGCGGGTAGGGCTGCAGCGAGGTGTTGTAGCCCGACACGGCCTTCGGGAAGAACTGGCTCGCGGCCTCAGCGCCCTCGGGGAGCTGCGACTGGACGAGCTGGGCCCGGTTGATCGCGTAGGAGAGGGCCTGGCGGACGCGGACGTCCTTGAGGGCCTCGTTCTTGGTGGCGTTCAGACCGACGTAGAGGATGTTGAACGCGGGGCGGATCTCCACCTTCGCGCCGCCGTCCTCGAGGGCCTTCCAGTCGACGGGGTTCGGCAGGTCGTAGCCGTGGATCGTGCCGGCCTGCAGCTCCTGGCGGCGGGTCGACTCGTCGGGGATCGTGCGGATGACCATCTTGGCCACGCCCGCCTTGTTGCCCCAGTAGTCGTCGTTGCGCTCGAGGGTGACCTCGCCGGCGGCGTCGTTGTAGCCGCCGAACTTGAAGGCCCCGGTGCCGGTCGGGTGCTTCAGCGCGTACTCGGGGTAGGTGAAGCCGGAGCCCTGGGCCTGGACGTTGTTGGCGTCGTACTTCTCGTGGGCGGTGGGGCTCTGGATCGCGTAGGCGCCGTGGGCGAGGATGTCGGGAAACTTCGACGTGACGCGGGTCACCTTGACCACGGCCGTCATGGCGTCGCTGGCGGTGCACGACTCGAACAGCGAGTCCTTGTCGGCCTGGTCGGCGAAGCCACCGAAGTTGTTGTTCCAGTAGTAGGTGACCGCCGAGCTCTGGGCGGCACCCTTCTGGTTGTACCAGCGATCGAAGTTGGCGCAGACCGCGGCGGCGTCGAGATCGGTGCCGTCGTGGAACTTCACGTTCGGGCGGATCTTGAAGGTCCAGGTGAGGCCGTCGGGGGAGCCCTCGTAGGACTCGGCCAGGCCCGGGCCGGTCTTGGCCTCACCGGGCAGGAAGTCGAGCAGCTGCTCATAGATCTGGCGGGTGACGCGGAACGTCTCGCCGTCGGAGGCGTAGAAGGGGTCGAACAGCTTCGGAGCGCCCGCGGCGCCGAAGATGAACGTGGCGTTGGCGTTGGCGCCGCCGCTGCCCGTCGGGGCGGCAGCGGTGCCGGTGGCGCCGGGGGCCGGCGCCGTGTCGCGCTGGGACGCGGCGCAGCCGGTCAGCGCGATGGCCAGCACCGGGTCATCGTTCGGGTTGGCCTTCTGGTAGCT
>CALMPQ010000089.1 GCA_937872005.1 uncultured Propioniciclava sp. | reverse complement strand
TGAGTTCGGAGCGGCCGACCCGGTGATCGTGAACGTCGGCGTGGCGAACGCGGGTGGGGCGTCGAACGTCATCCCCGAGCGGTGCCACCTCGAGATGTCGGTGCGGTCGTTCTCGGCGGGCGCGCGGGAGAAGGTCGAGCGGCTGCTCGTCGCCCTGGTGGAGGGAATCTGTGCGGCCCACGGGTGCCGCGCCGAGGTCGAGTACGTGAAGGGGGTCGGTCCGACCGTCAACGACCCGGACGCCACCGCCTTCGTTGGCCGTGTGCTGACCGGGCTGGTGGGGGAGCGGTTCTCCGTCATGGAGCAGCCGCTGGCCGGGTCGGAGGACTTCTCCGAGGTGCTGGCGCGCGTGCCGGGGGCGTTCATCTTCTACTCGGGCGTGCCCGCCGGGCGCGACCTGGCCGACACGACCTACAACCACTCGGCGACGGCATGGTTCGACGACGCCGTCATCGGCGAGGCCATGGCCGTGTACGCGACCCTGGCCCACGAGGCGCTGGAGGAGCTGGCGCGCGGCTGAGGTCGCGTAGACTCGTCCCTCGTGATTGTTGCGCGCGAGCTCTCGGTGGCCGTCGGCGCCCGGACCCTGCTGGAGCCCACGAGCTTCCAGATCGCGTCGGGCGACCGCATCGGCCTGGTCGGCCGCAACGGCGCGGGCAAGACCACCCTCACCAAGATCCTGGCCGGCGAGGGGCAGGCTGCCGGGGGTTCGGTGTCGCGCACCGGGCTCGTGGGGTACCTGCCCCAGGACGCGCGCGTGGGCGACCTCACCCAGTCGGCCCGGAATCGGATCCTTTCCGCGCGCGGCCTGGACTCGATCCTGAAGCGACTGGAGTCGTACACGCAGGCGATCGCCGATGCGAGCACGGATTCGGACCGGGATGAGGCGCTGCGCCGCTACGCCCGGGCCGAGGCCGAGTTGGACGCGGCTGGGGGCTACGCCGCGGAATCGGAGGCGGCGCGGATCTGTGCCAACCTGGGCCTGCCGGACCGGGTGCTGACCCAGGAGATCGAGACGCTGTCGGGTGGTCAGCGGCGGCGCGTCGAGCTGGCGCGCATCCTGTTCTCGGGCGCCGACGTGCTGCTGCTGGATGAGCCGACCAACCACCTCGACCACGACTCGATCGTGTGGCTGCGCGGCTACCTGGCCACCTACCCCGGCGGCATCCTCGTGATCTCCCACGACACCGGCCTGCTGGACGCCGTGGTCAACAAGGTCTTCCACCTCGACGCGATGCGCTCGGAGATGGACCTCTACAACATGGACTGGAAGAAGTACCTCGTCCAGCGGGAGACCGACGAGAAGCGCCGCAAGCGCGAGCGCGCCAACGCCGAGAAGAAGGCGGCCCGGCTGCTGGAGCAGGCGGCCAAGCTCGGGGCGAAGGCCACCAAGGCGACCGCTGCGCAGAACATGGCCAAGCGCGCCGAGAAGATGCTGGCGGCGACCGAGGGGGAGCGGACGTCCGATCGCGTGGCCAAGATCCGGTTCCCGGAGCCCGCGCCGTCGGGCAGGGTGCCGCTCACGGCGTCCGACTTGTCGAAGCACTACGGGTCGCTCGAAGTGTTCACCGGGGTGGACCTGGCCATCGACCGCGGGGCGAACGTCGTGGTGCTCGGGTTGAACGGTGCCGGCAAGACGACGCTGCTGCGCATCCTGGCTGGCATCGAGACGCCCGACACGGGCGAGGTCACGCCCGGTCACGGGTTGAAGCTCGGCTACTACGCCCAGGAGCACGAGACGATCGACGGGTCCCGGTCGGTGCTGCAGAACATGGTGTCGGCGTCCCCGAACCTGGACGACACGCAGGTGCGCAAGATCCTGGGGTCGTTCCTGTTCACCGGCGACGACGTCGACAAGCCGGCTCGCGTGCTGTCGGGTGGCGAGAAGACCCGTCTGGCCCTGGCGATGCTCGTGGTGTCCGCGGCGAACGTGCTGCTGCTGGACGAACCGACGAACAACCTCGACCCGGCGTCCCGGCGTGAGGTGCTGGAGGCGATCCGCACCTATGCCGGGGCGACGATTCTGGTGACGCACGACCCGGGCGCCGTGGAGGCGCTGCAGCCCGACCGGGTGCTGCTGCTGCCCGACGGCGACGAGGACCTCTGGAGCCCCGAGTACGCCGACCTCATCACCCTCGCCTGAGCGCCGCGGCGAAGCGGGAGGCACGACCAGAGCCTGTGTTCCGGGCGCCGAGAGCCTGTGCTCCGCGCGCCGAGAGCCTGTGCTCCGGGCGCTAATCTGGGCCGGTGCCCGTTGAGCTGATCGCCGCACTGTCGATCACCCTGGTCGTGATCGGGGTGTGCGGCATCGTCGTGCCCGTGCTGCCGGGGAGCCTCGCGATCCTGGCCGGCCTGTTGGTCTGGGCGATCTGGGGCGGCTCGTCGTTCGGGTGGCTGGTGTTCGGTATCGGTGCCGTGTTTGTGCTGGCGGGTTCCCTGAGCCAGTACCTGATCACCGGGCGCCGTCTGAGGGAGCGCGAGATTCCCAGCCGGTCGATGGTCATCGGACTGGTCTGCGGAGTGATCGGCATGTTCGTCCTGCCCTTCCTGGGGTTGCCGATCGGCTTCACCGTGGGACTGCTGGCGTCGGAGTACCTGCGTGTCCGCGACTGGCGCGAGGCCGCGTCGACGTCGTGGACGGCCCTGAAATCCGTGGGGCTGGGCATGCTCGTCGAGTTGTCACTCGCGCTGGCGGCGGCAGCGACGCTGTTGGTCGGGGTCATCACGCACCTCATCCCCTGACCACGGGCTGTCGGCGCCGGGAGCACAGGCTGTCGGCGCCCGGAACACGGGCTCTGGGCGGTTGCCGGGGTTGCCGCGAAAACGTCCACGGAGTGGGCGGTTGGCGTCCAATTTCTGGTCGATCGCACTCATTTTCGGCGCCGCGCCCATGCCGTTGCTACCGTGCGTAGTAGGTCGATGCGGCCAACCCCGAACCACTCCTGACGACGAGGTTTACATGAGTGACCAACTGGCGACACTGCGGGCCAAGCGGCAACAGGCGCTCGAGGGGGGTGGCGCCAAGCGGATCGAGGCCCAGCACGCGAAGGGCAAGCTGACCGCGCGCGAGCGGTTGTCGATCCTGCTCGACGAGGCGTCCTTCCAGGAGCTGGGCGCGCTCGCGACCCACCACAACACCGACTTCGGCATGGACAAGCACCGCCACCCCGGCGACGGCATCATCACCGGGTTCGGCAAGATCCAGGGCCGTCGCGTCGCTGTCTACGCCCAGGACTTCACCGTGCTCGGCGGCTCGTTCTCCGAGGTGCAGTCCAACAAGATCTCGCGGATCCTGGACCTGGCGATCGACGCGGGTATCCCTGTCATCGGGCTCAACGACTCGGGTGGCGCGCGGGTGCAGGAGGGCGTCCGGTCGCTCGCGGCCTACGGCGAGGTGTTCGTGCGCAACGTGAAGGCGTCGGGGGTCATCCCGCAGATCTCGATCATCATGGGCCCGTGCGCGGGCGGTGCGGTCTACTCCCCGGCGCTGACCGACATCACGATCATGGTGAACGAGACCTCCAACATGTTCCTGACCGGGCCCGACATCATCAAGACCGTCACGGGGGAGAACGTCACGGCCGAGGAGCTCGGCGGCGCCTGGGTGCACAACGCCACCTCGGGCGTCGCGCAGATGATCGCCGACGACGAGCAGCACGCGCTCAACATGACCAAGGCGATCTTGGGCTACCTGCCCCAGAACAACACCGAGGACGCCCCGCCGCTGGAACCCTACGACCCCATCGACCGCATGGACGAGGCCCTGAACACCCTCGTGCCCGAGGACGACCGGATGGCCTACGACATGCGCGACGTGCTCGCGCACGTGCTCGACCACGACTCGGTGATCGAGTTGCACAAGGAGTGGGCCGGCAACGCCCTGGTCGGCTTCGGACGCCTCGACGGCCAGTCGGTCGGCTTCATCGCCAACCAGCCCCTGGTCATGTCGGGCTGCCTCGACATCAACGCGTCGGACAAGATCGCCCGGCACATCACCTTGTGCGACCAGTTCAACATCCCGCTGGTCACCTTCGTCGACTGCCCCGGCTACCTGCCCGGCGTCGAGCAGGAGTACAACGGCGTGATCCGCCACGGCGCGAAGATCATCTACGCCTACTGCCAGGCCACCGTGCCGAAGATCTCGCTGGTCACCCGCAAGGCCATGGGCGGCTCCTACGTCGCCATGAGCTCCAAGCAGATGAACAACGACGTCGCCTTCGCCTGGCCGAGCGCGCAGATCGCCGTGATGGGCGCCGAGGGGGCGGCCCGGCTGCTGAACCGCCGCGCGATCGAGGCCGCCGACGACCCGGCCGCCGAGGAGGCCCGCTTCGTGGCCGAGTACAAGGAGATGTTCTACAACCCCTACCAGGCCGCCGACGTCGGCCAGATCGACGAGGTCATCGAGCCCCGTGAGACCCGCCCGCGCCTGATCCGTGCCCTGGAGGTGCTGCGCACCAAGGTGTCGCAGACCATCCCCAAGAAGCACGGCCTCTTCCCGGTGTAAGGCGGCGCTGACATGGGAATCCCCCCGATCGAGAGCCTCCAGTGGGGGCTGATGATGATGGTCGTCGGCATGGGCGTGGTCTTCGCCCTGCTGCTCGCGCTGATGCTCGTGCTCGTCGGCATCGGACGCCTCGACCGCCAGGAGGGCCAGGCCCTCCCCGCCAAGTCGAAGGGTGACCCCGAGGAGAAGATGGTCACGATCCACCCCGACTCCGACGAGGTCGAGGTCACCCCACCGGCCAGCGCGGTGCGCATCATCGCCGACGGACTCGACGAGAACCAGGTCGCCGCCATCACCGTCGCCGTCATGACGCACGCCGAGGTGCGGCGGCGGATGGGCGCCCGCGAGACCCGCGCCCACGCCCCCGGCAGCCAGCTCTTCGCGAGCCGGTGGCTGTCGGTGGGCCGCGGCAACCAGAACAACCCCCTCTCCCGGAGATAACAGCCATGCGTCGCTACACGATCAGCGTCAACAACACGACCAAGGTGGTCGACGTCGAGAACGTCGGCGCGAACCTTTACCGCGTCCAGATCGACGGGCGGCTGGTTGACGTCACCCTCGACGACCACCGCGACCTCGCACACTCGGCCATCACCCCGGCCGTCACGCCGGTGCCGACCGCCACCATCGGCCAGGTCGCCGCCGGCGGTGACGTCGAGGCCATCCGGGCGGGGTTGCCCGCGCCGGGTGCAGCACCAGCCGCACCCGCGGCGTCCGGACGCCCCGGGCCTGCGCCCGCCCCAGCCCCGGCAGGTGGCGGTGGCGGAGGCGGCGGTCGGGACAAGATGACCGCGCCCATGCCCGGCGTGATCCTGACCATCACCACGAAGGTGGGCGCGTCGGTCAAGCGGGGGGAGTCGCTGATGATCCTCGAGGCCATGAAGATGAAGAACGAGCTCAAGGCCCCCAAGGACGGCGTGGTCGCCGAGATCTATGCCGCCGAGGGCCAGCAGGTCAAGTACGGCGAGACCTTGGTGAGGTTCGAGGCCTGACATGAGTCCCGACACACTGCACTACCTGCTGCAGGGGCTGAACAACGTCACTTGGCAATCGCTGGTGATGATCTCGGTCGGCCTGCTGCTCATCTTCCTCGCCGTCAAGAAGGAGTACGAGCCACTGCTGCTGCTGCCCATCGGCGCGGGCGCGATCCTGGCGAACCTGCCGCTGTCGCCCTTGGTTGGCGAGCACGGCATGCTCCAGCTGCTCTACGACATGGGTGTCGGCAACGAGCTATTCCCGCTGCTGATCTTCATCGGCATCGGCGCGATGACCGACTTCGGGCCCCTGCTGGAGAACCCGAAGATGGTGCTGCTCGGCGCCGCCGGCCAGTTCGGCATCTTCCTGACGCTGCTGCTGGCGCTGTTCCTGGGATTCAACCACAACCAGGCGGCCTCCATCGGCATCATCGGCGCCATCGACGGACCCACCTCGATCTACGTGTCGAACAAGCTCGCCCCCGAGCTCGTCGCCCCGATCACCGTGGCCGCCTACTCGTACATGAGCCTGGTGCCGATCATCATGCCGCCGATCATGCGGGCGCTGACCACGCAGAAGGAACGCGCGATCCGCATGCCGTACACGTCTCGGGAGATCTCGCAGCGCACGCGGATCCTGTTCCCGATCGTGGTGACGATCATCGTCGGCATCCTCGTGCCCTTTGCGACCCCGCTGATCGGCATGCTGATGCTGGGCAACCTGATGCGCGAGTCGAAGGTCGTCGAGCGGTTGGTCGGGGCGTCGTCGAACGAGTTGGCGAACGTCGTGACCCTGTTCCTGGGGCTGGCCATCGGTTCGACGATGGTGGGGGAGAAGTTCCTGAACCTGCAGACCCTGATGATCCTGGTGCTCGGCCTGATCGCGTTCTGCCTGGACACCGTCATGGGCGTCAGCTTCGGCAAGCTGATGAACGTGTTCTCCGGCGGCAAGTTCAACCCGCTGATCGGCGCCGCCGGCATCTCGGCGTTCCCCATGGCCGCGCGCGTGGTGCAGAAGGAGGCCCAGCGCGAGAACTTCGACAACTTCCTGCTGATGCACGCCATGGGTGCCAACGCGGCCGGACAGGTCGCCTCGGTGGTGGCCGGTGGTGTGCTGCTGGCCCTGATGGGGGCGAGTTAGCCCTCACCGGGTGTGTGGCATCAGCGCGAGACTGAAGTGTGCCCCTGGCGCCTCCTTCATCTCGCGCCGATGCCACACGGGTTTTCCACACCCGGACGCCGAGGGCTGCGGTCATCCACAGCCCGGCAAAGTGGGTGACCGGAAGTCATGTCGCCCGCCTAAGCCGAGGGCGTGGCACCTTCGTTTCCCCTGATCCCCGGCCAGTTGCCGACGGCAGCCGTCGAGCGTGCCTTGGTCGATGCAGCACGGGCGGGGGAACTGTCCGGCCCCCGGTGCGAGGCGCAGACGCTGGCGGTGCTCCAGCGGGGGTTGACCACCGTCGGCCGGATCGCCGAGCAGCTTGAGGGCATCCAGGGCGTGCGGACCCGGGACGTCATCGGGGCGGTCGTCGCATTTCGCGACGGGGCCCGGTCACGGCCCGAGGCGACGCTGCTCGAAGCGATCCGGGCCGACGAACGGCTGCACGCGATGCTCGCGAACCCGACACTGCTGACCCGATCTGCAGGGTTTCCTGGACTCCCTCGTCGACGTCCTCGTCACCCGCGACTGGGATCCCTCGCGCACCATCGTCAGCCCCTGAGCCTCGGCCCACCCCCCAGGAAAGGATCCCCATGACCGAGACGAACTACGCCGACCGCATCAACGCCCTGCTGGCCAAGGCGGCCTCCTCGACCCACGAGGCCGAACGCGAGGTCTTCACCGAGAAGGCCGAACGCCTGATGGTGAAGTGGGGTATCGACGACGCGATGTTGACGGACGCTGCGAAGGCCGACAAACAACGCCAACGGGTCGCGATCGAGGAGCGCCGGTACACGGTGGAGGGGCCCAACGGTGCCCTGCTCGCCGAGCTGGTCGCCTCGGTGGCAGCCCGGGGCGTCGGGCCGATCCGCACGCTGATCAGCCGCGGTGGGCGCGACTGGTGGGCGATCGGCTACACCGACGACCTGGCCCGGGTTGAGTTGTACGTGCCGCACCTCGTCGACGAGGCACGCCGGGCGTGGAAGCAGCACCTCGCTGAGGCTGTGTACAACCACGACACCCTGCGCAACCGTGCCCGGATCGCGTTCCTCTCCAGCTTCGGCTGGGCCGTGAAGCAACGACTCGACGCGCTGTTCGTCGAGGTGACGACCACCGCCGGCGGTACCGGAGAACTCGTGCTGGCCGACCGATCAAGGGAGGTCGAACGCGAGTTGTACCGCCGCAACCCCTTGAGTCGCAGCGTGGCCGCCCGGCGCACGCGCGACTGGTCGGCCCGGCTCGCCGGGTGGTCCGCAGGGGAAGCGGCGTCCTTGGCGGCCGGGGCCCTCGAGTAGCCGTGTGGCCTCGCACCCCCAGCGTCGGCGGGATGAGTCAGCCGCGCACCAACTGGGTCGCCGCGACGTAGTTCGTCGCCAGGGCCACTGCGCTGAGGCGCAGCGCGCTGCGTCCGGGGAGGAACTTGGGGTGGTGCAGGCCCACGCCCCCGTCGGAGCCGACGCCGATGAAGCTCATCAGCGATGGGACGACCTGGCCGTACTCGGAGAAGTCGTCCGACCCGCACGACCGGAAGGGGACGCCCGCGACCGGCACGCCGAGCGCGTCGAGCAACGCATCGGCCCGCGACGACAGGCCCGGGTCGTTGACGAGCGCCGGCCCGCCGCGCACGAACGTCGCGGTCGCGGTCGCACCCCGCGCCAAGGCGGTGCCCTCGGCGAGCCGGGCGATGGCCTGGTGCAGGGCGACGCGGTCATCCTCGTGGAACGACCGGATCGATCCCGTCACCGTGGCCGTCTCGGCGATGACGTTCGGGGCGGTCCCGGCCTGGAAGGTGCCCACCGACACCACCGACGGGTGGATCGGGTTGACGACCCGCATCGGCAACTCACCCAGCCCCATCACGATCGCCGACAGCACTGTGATCGGGTCGAGAGCCGTGTGCGGGTAGGCGCCGTGCCCGCCGCGTCCGCGCACGGTGATCTCGAACGAGTCGAAGGCGGCGTTGACTGACCCGGCCCCCGTCGAGACGACGCCCTTCTCCACCTGCGGCTGCACGTGGACGCCCACCATCGCCTGCACGTCGGCGTCCTCGAGGATGCCGGAGGCCACCACGTCGGCGGCGCCGGGCGGGTTCTCCTCCTCGCGCGGCTGCAGCAGGGGCACCATCGCCACGGGGAGGTCGAGTTCGCGCGCCGCCGTCACGACGGCCCAGAGCGCGGCCATGTGCACGTCGTGCCCGCAGGCGTGCATGATCCCCCGACGTTGGGACGCCCACTCCACGCCCGTCGCCTCCGTGATGGGCAGGGCGTCCAGCTCGGCGCGGAGGCCGATGGCCGGGCCGTCGGGACCGAACCGCGAGTACGCTCCCGTCTCGGCGACGGGGAGCCAGTCGAGCCAGTCCATCGCCTGGGTGAGGGTGTCGCGGGTGTCCATCTCGTCGCCGCCCAGATGCGGGTCGGCGTGGATAGCCCGGCGCAGGGACGCCGCGTCCGGCAGGACGGCGTCGATGCCCGCGACCAGTTGGTCGAGCAGCGAGTCGGTCACGTGCGCAGCGTAGTGCAGTCCGCATCGCTCCCGACCTGATGCGTGGGGCGCATCAGGTTCCGAGCGCTGCGATCACCCTCGGCAGGGAGCGCTCCGCGAGCTCGTCGGGCGTGTGCGGTCCGGGTAGGGCTGCCGCCGCCCGTGACTGGAGCGCCGCAGCCAGCGCCCCGGCCCGTTGTGCCGGCACGCCCGCCGCCAGCAACGTCCCCGCGATGCCGGCGAGCACATCGCCCGAACCGGCCGTGGCCGTCCACGCCGGGCCCGCCTCGACGACCAGCACCGAGCCGTCGGGCGCGGCACAGTACTGCGTCGCCCCCTTCAACAACACGGACGCCCCCGCCTGCGTCGCCGCGCGCCGGGCGTGATCCACGGGATCGGCCTGGACCGCCGAGCGCTCGACACCCAGGAAGCGCGCCAGCTCGCCGGCGTGGGGGGTGAGGAGA
>CALMPQ010000088.1 GCA_937872005.1 uncultured Propioniciclava sp. | reverse complement strand
CCGCCGAGGGCTTGTGTCGATTCCGCCGAGGGCTTGCCTTGGGGCGGGCGGATCAGTCGCGAGCGTGGGCGTCCGGATAGGATCACGAGTGATCTCAACCGCCTCAAGGAGCACCAACCCATGAACAAGGCAGCACGTACCTTGGCCGCCGGCGTCGCCGTGGCCGCCCTCACCCTCACCGGTTGCGCGGGGGCGCCGTCGGACGCCGCCACCGTCAACGGTGTGCGCATCGCTGACAGCACCGTGCGTGAGGTCGCCCAGACGCTGACCGCTGCCTCGGGCACCGAGTCGTCGGTCGCCCTGAGGCAGGCCACCTACGACCTGCTGCTGGGCGAGGCTTCGCGTCAGATCGCGGCGTCCACGGGCACGGTCGTCCCTGAGGCCGACAAGAAGGCCATCGTCGCGCAGAACCAGCTCGCCTCCGCCGTCGCGGCGACCCCGCAGGGCGCGCCGTGGGCTGACGCGGTCGGGACCACCTACGTCCTGCTCGAGGAACTCGGCGAGGACTCCTACCTCACCGAGCTCAACAAGCTCGACGTCACGGTCAACCCGCGTTATGGGCAGTGGGATGCCTCGCGCGTGACCTTCACCGACGCCTCCTTGGCGCGGGACGCCAGCGCAGCCTCGCTGCGCCGCTGACGCGGGCGATGCCCCACGCCGAGGTCGAGCGCCTCATCGACGTGATGACGGCGCTGCGCGCGGGTTGCCCGTGGGACGCCGAGCAGACCCACCGCTCGCTGGTCACCTACCTCGTCGAGGAGGCCGCCGAGGTTGTCGAGGCGATCGAGACCGGAGCCGACGACCACCTCGTCGAGGAGCTCGGCGACCTGCTGTTGCAGGTCGTCTTCCACGCCGAGATCGCCCGCACCGAGGGCCGGTTCGACATCGACGATGTCGCCCGCGGCATCGCCGACAAGCTCGTCGCCCGCCATCCCTATGTCTTCGGAAACGGTGACGTGCCCGACGACCTCATGGGCTCGTGGGAGGCGCGCAAGCGTGCCGAGAAGGGCCGCACGTCAGCCCTCGACGGTATCCCCCCGCTGAATGCCTTGGTCCGGGCGGGCAAGGTCGTGGCCCGCGCTCGCTCGCACGGCGCGGACCCGGGCCTGCCCGCCGAGCCGGTCACGGCGTCCGAGGTGGGGGAGGGCATCGTGGCGCTCGTCGCCCGCGCCCAGGCGAGCGGGGTGGACGCCGACCAAGCCGTCCGCGATGCTGTGCGTGCGCTGGAGGAGGCGGTCCGTTCCGCCGAGGGCTTGGGTTGATTCCGCCGAGGGCTTGGGTGTCCACACCCCGATTCCAAGAGGCATCGGGGTTTTCCACAGGCTGGGATACTGGGTGACCGGATCGCGGCGGTGACGCCGATGGTCTGGGCATGACGAACCCCACTCTCTTCGATGACATCCCCGAGCAGCCCCGGCGCGTCCTGAAACTTCGCCATGGAGTGTTCCTCGACTTCATTCCTGAGACAGAGGTCGACCTTCATCGAGAACGCATCACTGCTGCACTCCCGGTCATGGGGCCGACGAGTTGGTTCGCCCGTGACTCGGCTGCCGTGCTGCATGGGTTGCCGCTGTTCCGCGCCGACCTCGACTTGGTGCACGTTCTCCACACGGGCGGCGGCCATGGCCAACTGCGTGACATCGCCCATACGTACAAGACCCCCAAGGTCCCGCCCAACACGACGCTGGTGGACGGCATCCCGGTCACCACACTCGCCCGCACGACCGCCGACCTCATGCGGCGCAACTACTTCGGGCCCGCACTCGCGCTCGCGGACGCCGCCCTGCGGCTGGGTGCGCCCCGGGGTGAACTGCTTCGCGAGGTGACGGGTGGACGCGGGTGCCGCCACTCGACCGAGGCCGTCCGCTGGGCTGATCCTCGGAGCGAATCGCCTTATGAATCCTTGGTTCGCGCACAGATCCTGCAAGGGGGTGTGCCGATGCCCGAACTCCAGGTGGCGCTCTACGACGAGGATGGGTTCGTGGGGCGTCCCGACTTCTTGTGGCGTCGGTACGGCGTGGTGGGCGAGTTCGATGGCGAGACCAAGTACACGACCTTCCTCAAGCCCGGTGAGGCGCGGGAGGACGTCATGGCACGGCAGGAGATCCGACAGGCGCGGATGCAGCGCATGGGCTTGCGCTTCGTCCGGTGGGGCAAGGATGCGGTGCACGACCCCTGTGAGGTCACCGCCTCCATCCGAGCCCTGATCGGGGATGTCGTGGTGGACTACGAGATGTGCCCGGAAGCCCACGACTACCGGCGGCCGCGCCATCGGCGGTGACACACAAGCCCTCGGCGGACGGGACACAAGCCCTCGGCAGGGAGGGCAACCGGGGCACCGGGGGGCGCGGGGGCCAGCGGCGGGCGATAGGCTGGCGGTGCAGTCACACACCGACGAAAGGCAAGTCACCGTGGCACTCATCGACATCGTTAACGCTCGCGAGATCCTCGACTCGCGCGGCAACCCCACCGTTGAGGTCGAGATCCTTCTCGACGATGACGCACAGGGCCGCGCTGCGGTCCCGTCCGGCGCTTCCACCGGCCAGTTCGAGGCCGTCGAGCTGCGCGACGGCGACAAGTCGCGCTACCTGGGCAAGGGCGTCCTGAAGGCTGTCGAGAACGTCAACGAGGCGATCGCCGAGGAGATCATCGGCTTCGACGCCACCGACCAGCGCGAGATCGACGCCGCCATGATCGAGCTCGACGGCACCGACAACAAGGGCAAGCTCGGCGCCAACGCCATGCTGGGCGTCTCGATGGCCGTGGCGCACGCCGCCGCCGAGTCGGCCGGCCTGCCGCTGTTCCGCTACGTGGGCGGCCCGAACGCGCACGTCCTGCCCGTCCCGATGATGAACATCCTCAACGGTGGCGCGCACGCCGACTCCAACGTCGACATCCAGGAGTTCATGATCGCCCCGATCGGTGCGGAGACCTTCGCCGACGCCCTCGCGATGGGCGCCGAGGTCTACCACAACCTCAAGTCGGTGCTGAAGGAGAAGGGCCTGTCGACCGGTCTGGGTGACGAGGGTGGCTTCGCGCCGAACCTCGAGTCCAACCGCGCCGCGCTCGACCTCATCATCGAGGCCATCAAGAAGGCCGGCTACGAGCCCGGCACCGACGTGGCCCTGGCGCTCGACGTCGCCGCCTCCGAGTTCGAGGACAACGGCGTCTACACCTTCGAGGGCGAGTCGAAGTCGGCCGCCGACATGATCGCGATCTACGCCGAGTGGGTCGACGCCTACCCGCTGGTCTCGATCGAGGACCCGCTGAACGAGGAGGACTGGGAGGGCTGGAAGGCCATGACCGACCAGCTCGGTGACAAGGTCCAGCTCGTCGGTGACGACCTGTTCGTGACCAACCCTGAGCGCCTGCAGCGCGGCATCGACACCAACACCGCGAACGCGCTGCTGGTGAAGGTGAACCAGATCGGCACCCTGACCGAGACCCTCGACGCCGTCGAGCTGGCCCACCGCAACGGCTACCGCTGCATGATGTCGCACCGCTCCGGTGAGACCGAGGACACCACGATCGCCGACCTCGCCGTCGCCACCAACTGCGGCCAGATCAAGACCGGTGCCCCGGCCCGCTCCGACCGCGTCGCGAAGTACAACCAGCTCCTGCGCATCGAGGAGACCCTCGAGGACGCCGCCGTCTACGCCGGCCGCTCCGCCTTCCCGCGCTTCAAGGGCTGACCTCCCGCACGACCCGGAAGGGGGCGTGGCACTCGACCGAGTGTCGCGCCCCCTTCTGCATGCCGCGACGCCTACCCTTGAGGGCAACCTCCCTTCCCCGACGAGAGGCCCGCAGTGCGCGAGAACCGGCTCAACCGCCAGCCGTCCGG
>CALMPQ010000087.1 GCA_937872005.1 uncultured Propioniciclava sp. | reverse complement strand
CCCGGGGGACCACCCAGTGTGTCACTTGTTGTTCTTGTCGGCCGCGGCGACCAGACCGGCAACCAGACCGGCCTCGTCCTTGTCGGTCCAGAACTTCGAGACGGCGGTGCCGATCTCGGAGTTCCAGGCGTTGTTGGCGGCGGCACCGTGGGCGATCGAGGAGGCGATCTTGTCCTCCTTGAACGACTTCATGGCGCTCTGCTGGTACTCGGGGAAGTCGGTCACCGGCACGTCGGTGCGCGCGGGGATCGAACCCTTGACGACGTTGAACGCCTTCTGGCCCTCGGCCGAACCGACGAGCTTCAGCCAGTCCTTGGCGCCCTCGGGGTTCTTGGCCCCCTTGGCGAGCGTGAACGAGTCGGCGAGGAACAGGAACGTGCCGTCGGTGCCCGGCGTCGGGAACGCGACGTAGTCGGTGCCGTACTTCTTGTTCTTGCTGTTGAACTCGGCGACGGCCCAGTCACCCATCACGTTGTAGGCGGCCTTCTCGTCGATGACCATGCCGGTCGCGGCCGGCCAGTCGTCGGCACCACCGGTGTTGGCGAAGGAGAGCACCTTGGCGTACTTGCTGACGGCCGACTTGACCTTGTCGGTGTCCCAGCTGGTGCCCTTGACGAACAGCTTGTTGTAGTCGTCGGTGCCGAGCTCGGCGAGCAGGACGCTCTCGAAGAGGTGCAGCTGGGTCCAGGCGGCCGTGCCGACCGAGATCGGCGTGTCGACGCCGGCGGCCTTCAGCTTCTCCATGTCGGCGAGCCAGGCGTCCAGGTTCGCGGGAGCGGTGTTGGGCAGGCCCGCCTTCGCGAGCACGGCCGGGTTGGCCCACACGACATTGGAGCGGTGCACGTTGGAGGGCACCGAGAAGATGTCACCGTCGACCGTGAGCAGGTCGAGCAGGCTCTGCGGGAAGACCTTCGATCCGCCGAGGCCCTCGATGATGTCGTTGACCGGCTCGATCTGGTCGGCGTCGATGTAGTCCATCAGCTCCGCGCCGGCGTGGCCCTGGAACGACTCCGGCGGGTTGTTGTTCTGCAGGTCGGCCGCGAGCTTGGCCTTGGCGTTCGAGCCAGCACCGCCGGCGACGGCGAGGTTGACGAACTTGTCGTTGGGGTAGTCCTTCGCGAAGAGCTTCTCCAGCTCGGCCAGGCCATCCTTCTCGGAACCCTCGGCCCACCAGGTGAAGACACCCACGTCACCGCCGGCACCACCGGCCGCGGGAGCCGCGGCAGACGTGCCGGGAGCAGCGCCCGTCGGGGCGTTCGTCGCAGGGGTGCCCCCGCCGGAGCACCCGGCGAGCGCCAGCATGCCGGCCAGGCCGACCGCGATGGCAGTCTTGAAACGCATCCAAACCTCCTTGTTCGGTACGGCCGGGACATCGGCCGCCACACCGTCACCCTTGAGTCTGCCAAACGTCTGACGTCTCCGACAGGGCCGACACGTCACGATTTGTTCACAATCCTTCCAAAATGTGATCGACCTTCATTGCTCCTCACAACGGGCCCACCTTTGATGAATTCGGCCGGGCCCCGGTCGAAGACCTGTCGGCGCACGCCGGTACGGTGTTGACATGGGTGCACGCCTCTTCACCGCCATCCTCCCGCCCCAGACCCTCGTCGAGGAGTTGGACGCCTTCCTGCAACCCCGGCGTCCGGCCGAGACCCGGCTGCGCTGGACCCGACCCGAGGGCTGGCACCTGACCACCGCGTTCATGGGCGACGTGCCCGACCGCAACCTCGACCGGCTCACCGAGGCGCTCGGTGAGGTGGCCAACCGGACGCCGACGTTCCGGCTCCGGCTCGCCGGCGGGGGAGCGTTCCCGTGGCCGCTGGAGACCAAGGTGTTGTGGCTCGGTGTGGCCGAGGGGGCGTCCGAGCTCACGGACCTGGCCGAACGCTGCCGCAACGCCGGTTCCCGAGCCGGCTTGCAGGTGGACGGCGCGGCCTTCCGGCCGCACCTGACGCTGGGGCGTGCGAACCGGGCGATCGACACCACCCGTCTGGTGCGCGTGCTGGACACCTTCGACGGGGACGGGTGGCTCGCCGATGAGCTCGTGTTGGTGCAGAGCCACCTGGCCGACCGGGGCAGCCGGTACGAGGTGCTGGATCGCTGGGCCCTGCCGACCGGCAGCCGAGATTGAAGTTTCCACGATCGGGTGCCGCCCTAGGGTGTGCCCACGGAGCACCGACCAAGAAGGACGATCCATGAGCGACTTCCGCATCGAGACGCTGGCGGTGCACGCCGGCCAGGAGCAGCCGGACCCCGCGACCAACGCGCGTGCGGTGCCGATCTACCAGACCACGAGCTACGTCTTCGACGACACCCAGCACGCCGCCGACCTGTTCGCGCTGCGCAAGCCGGGCAACATCTACACGCGCATCATGAACCCGACCCAGGACGTCCTGGAGAAGCGCGTCACCGCGCTCGAGGGCGGCTTGGCGAGCCTGGCGACGGCGTCCGGTGCAGCCGCGATCACCTACGCGGTGCTGACGCTGGCCGGCGCGGGCGACAACATCATCGCCAGCTCGAAGCTGTACGGCGGCACCTACGCCCTCTTCGCGCACACGCTGCCGCAGTTCGGCGTCGAGACCCGCTTCGTCGACCCCGACGACCCGGCCGCGCTCGCCGAGCACGTCGACGACCGCACCAAGCTGGTCTTCGCCGAGAGCCTGGGCAACCCGGCGCTGAACATCCTCGACATCCGCGCCTGGGCGGACGCCGCGCACGCGCAGGGCCTGCCGCTGGTCATCGACAACACCGCGGCGACGCCGTACCTGTGCCGCGTGTTCGACCACGGAGCCGACATCTCGGTGCACGCCGCGACGAAGTACTTCGCCGGCAACGGCACCTCGATGGGTGGCGTCATCGTCGACAGCGGCAATTTCGACTGGGCGGCGCACGCCGACCGCTTCCCGAACCTGACCGCGCCCGATGGCGCCTACCACGGCGTGGTCTGGGCCGACGCCGCCGGGCCGGCCGCCTTCATCATCCGTGCCCGCACGGTCATGCTGCGCAACACGGGAGCGGCGATCGCCCCGATGAACGCGTTCCAGATCCTGCTCGGCCTGGAGACCCTGCACCTGCGCATGGAGCGCCACAGCGAGAACGCGCTCAAGGTCGCGAAGTTCCTCGAGGCCGACGACCGTGTCGCCTGGGTGCGCTATCCGGGTCTGGAGTCCGACCCGTACCACGAGGTCGCGGGGCGCATGCTGTCGCGCGGCAACAGCGGGCTCATCGCCTTCGGCCTGAAGACCGGGCGCGAGGGCGGCTCGAAGTTCATCGAGGCCCTCGAGCTGTTCAGCCACCTGGCCAACATCGGTGATGCCAAGAGCCTTGCGATCCACAACGCGACGACGACGCACTCGCAGTTGACCGAGTCCGAGCTGGTGGATGCCGGCGTGGCGCCGGAGGGCGTCCGGCTGTCGATCGGCATCGAGAACGCCGACGACCTGATCGCCGACCTCGACCGGGCGCTGTCTGCGTGAGTACGCACCAGGAGAGCGGGTCGGTCGGCGTCACCCAGACGCTGACCGCCCGCCTCTTCACGGCCGAAGCGCCCCTGGTGCTGGCGTCGGGAGCCGAACTCGGCCCGGTCGACGTCGCGTACGAGACCTACGGCACGCTCAATGCCGACGGGTCGAACGCGGTCTACATCTGCCACGCGCTGACCGGGGACGCCCACGCGGCCGGCTGGCACGAGGGCGCGCGGCGTCCGGGCTGGTGGGACAACCTGATCGGGCCCGGCAAGCCGCTGGACACCACCCGGTTCTTCGTCATCTGCAGCAACCTCATCGGCGGGTGCCAGGGTTCGACCGGGCCTTCGTCGACCAACCCCACCACGGGCGAGGCCTACGGCCTGGACTTCCCGCTGCTCGACATGGCCGACTTCGTCTCGGTGCACCGGGCGCTGTTGGCGCACCTCGGGGTGAGGCGGCTCCTGGTCGCGCTGGGTGGGTCGCTGGGCGGCATGCAGGTGCTGCAGTGGTCGCTGACCCACCCGGGCGACATGGCGAACGCGGCGATCATCGCCGCTTCGAGCCGATTGACGGCGCAGAACATCGCCTTCTCTGCGGTGGCGCGGCGCGCGATCATGGCCGACCGGCAGTTCAAGGACGGCCAGTACGCCGCCGCCGGCACGAGCCCGGCCGTCGGGTTGTCGATCGCCCGGATGATGGCCCACATCACCTACATGTCCGAGGACGCGTTCACCGAGAAGTTCGGCCGCTCGCCCCAGAACGCCACCTCGCGGCGCGGCTTCGGCATCGACTTCGCCGTCGAGAGCTACCTCGACCACCAAGGGACGACCTTCCTGGAACGCTTCGACGCCCTGAGCTACCTCTACCTCACCCGCGTGATGGACTACTTCGACCCGTTCGCGCGCGGTGACGCCCTGTCGCTGCTGCGGTCCCACCCGGTGAACCACCTCGTCGTGAGCTTCGACACCGACTGGCGCTTCTCGACCGAGCACTCCCTGCGGATCCTGCGCCACCTCGAGGGGGCCCGCCAGCCGGTGACGTTCCGGGAGCTGAAGTCGGCCTACGGCCACGACTCGTTCCTGCTGGACGACCCCACCTACCACGCCACCCTGCGCGCGTGGTTCGACCGCGCCCTGGAGGTGGGCCTGTGAACACCGCATCTTTGCGCCTGGACCTGCAGTTGGTCGCCGACCAGATCTTCCCCGGGTCTCGGGTGCTCGACCTGGGCTGCGGCTCCGGCTCCCTGCTGGCCCATCTCATGGACGCCAAGCGCTGCAGCGGGCTGGGCGTCGAGATCGACCCCGAGTCGGTGCTGGGGGCCATTCGGCGTGGCGTCCCGGTGCTCGACCGCCGGGTCGAGGACGCCTTGGTCGACTTCGCCGACGACTCCTACGACACGGTCGTGCTGTCGCGCACCTTGCAGACGATGCTGCGACCCGAGTTCGTGCTGTCGCAGATGGCCCGCGTCGCCGAGCGGCTCGTGGTGTCGGTGCCGAACTTCGGCTGGTACCGCAACCGGCTGCGCCTGCTGTCGGGGCGGATGCCGGTCTCCAAGGAGATCCCGTACCAGTGGTACAACTCCCCGAACCTGCGATTCACGACGCTGGCCGACCTGGAAGACCTGTTCGACCAGCTCGACCTGATCGTCGATCGGCGGTTCACCTACACCCAGCAGGGCCGCCGACTGCGCATGTACGGCCAGTCGGCCAACCTGATGGCCTCGGCCGCGGTCTACGTGCTGCGCCCGGCGCGCTGAAGCGCTGCAAGGATCCGCTCGGCGCTGCCGCCGAGGTTGAGCTCCTCGGTGAGGGCGGCGAAGAGGTCGGCGTCCTTCGGCTCGGCGGGCAGGCTCAGGTCGAGCTCCGGCAGCGGAACGCCCCGGGCCGTGGTCACCACCTCGCGGGCGGGGCCGAGGTAGTCCATGGCGGCGGCCAGCGAGCGCTGGACGCCGGGGGAGAGGTTCGCCGCGTTGGCGACGATGCCGTCGAGGTCGCCGTACTTGCCGATGAGTTGGGCCGCCGTCTTCTCACCGATGCCCTTGACGCCGGGCAGGCCGTCGGAGGGGTCGCCGCGCATCACCGCGAAGTCGACGTAGCCCGCGCCGGTGATGCCGTACTTGGCCTGCAGCCAGGCGTCGGTGACCTGCTCGTGCTTGGCGACACCGCGTCCGACGTAGAGCACCCGCACCTGGCGGTCGTCGTCGGCGAGCTGGAAGAGGTCGCGGTCGCCGGTGACGACGTCGACCGGCTGGGCGGCTCGGGTGGCGAGGGTGGCGATGACGTCGTCGGCCTCGAAGTCGGGTGCGCCGACGATCGGCAGGCCGAGGGCGTCCAGCGTGGCGCGGATCCAGGGCACCTGCTGGGTGAGCGCCTCGGGGACCTCCTCGACGTCGCCGTACGCGACGCGGTGCGCCTTGTAGCTGGGCACGAGGTCGACGCGCCAGTCGGGGCGCCAGGCGTCGTCCCAGCAGCAGGCGACGTGGGTGGGGGAGTAGTCGGTGATGAAGCGGGCGAGAAAGTCGAGCAGGCCGCGTACGGCGTTCACAGGTTCTCCGGACTTGCCGCGCAACGAGTCGGGCAAACCGAAGAAAGCTCGGAAATACAGCGATGCCGAATCAAAAAGTAGCGTTCTCGGGGCCTGCATGGGCACCAGTGTGACAGCATGGGACCATGGAGGCACTCGACGCGCAGATCCTCGGTCTGCTCGCCCGTGACGGGCGGATGTCCTACACCGACATCGGCAAGGAGACGGGTCTGTCGACCTCGGCGGCCCAGCAGCGGGTGCGCCGGTTGGAGCAGCGTGGCGTGATCACGGGGTACCGGGCGATCATCGACCCGGCGGCGCTCGGCAAGTTGTTGACGGCGTTCATCTCGGTCACGACCACCGACCCGCTCCAGGACACCGAGTTGCCCGTGCGCCTCGCCGACCTGCCCGAGGTCGTGTCCTGCTACTCGGTCGCCGGGCGTGCGTCCTACCTGGTGCTGGCGCAGGTCGAGACACCGGCCGACCTCGAGCGGGTGCTCACCGAGATCCGCACCCGGGCGCAGGCGAACACCGAGACCCAGCTGGTGTTGAGCGTCCCGTTCGCGGACCGTCCGCTGATCTGACCTCCCGCTCGGAGCTCAATCCCTCGGCGCCAGACGCGCCAACAGGGTGGCCTCGGCGATGCAGGCGTTGGTGAAGTCGCCCAAGTCGAAGGACTCGTCGATGCCGTGCATGCGCGAGTCGGGGTCGACGACGCCGGTCACCAACACCTCGGCGCCGGGGAAGGCCTTCTGGAACATCGCCACCAACGGGATCGAGCCGCCCTGGCCGACCTCGACCACGTCGACGCCCCATGCCTCGGAGTAGGCAGTCCGGGCCACCTCGGCCACTTCACCGGTCGCCGGCACGAGCGACCCCCCGGCGGCCTCCTGCGCACCGAACGAAACCCGCGCCCCGTCCGGCGCGTGCTCGAGCAGGTGGGCCTTCAACGCCTCCAGAGCCGCCGCGGCGTCCTGAGACGGCGCCAGCCGCATGCTCACCTTGGCCCGCGCCGACGGGGCCAGCGTGTTCGAGGCGTCCGCCACCCGGGTGCAGTCGATCGCCAACACCGTGATCGACGGACGCCCCCACATGCGGTCCGCCAGTGGCCCGGTCCCGATGAACGAGACCCCCTCCAGCAGACCCGTCTCCTCCCGCAACCGCGACTCGGGGTACTCCAGCGCGAACGGCGGCTCAGACGCGAGCCCCGCCACGGCCACGTTCCCGTCGGCGTCGTGCAGCGTGGCCAACAACCGCACCAGAGATGTCAAGGCGTCGGGCGCCACGCCGCCGTACTGCCCCGAATGCAAGGCGTGGTCCAACGTCTCCACGGTCACGACCACATCCGAGAGTCCGCGCAGCGCTGTGGTGAAGGCCGGCGCGCCGACCTCCCAGTTCGCCGAGTCGCAGATGACGTAGACATCCGCGGCCAGGTCGGCCGCATGCACCTCCATCAGCCGTGCCAGCGACGGTGAGCCGATCTCCTCCTCGCCCTCGACGAACAGCGTCACGCCCACGGGCGGGCGACCGTCGAAGGCCCGCAGCGCCGCCAGGTGCACCGCGATGCCCGCCTTGTCGTCGACCACGCCCCGCCCGTACAGGCGGCCGTCGCGCTCGGTCACGGCAAAGGGGTCCGACGTCCACAGCGAGACGTCCCCGGTCGGCTGCACATCGTGGTGCGCGTACAGGCAGACGGTCGGCGCTCCCTCGGGCGCCGGCCACTTCGCGATCACTGCGGGCTTGCCGCCCTCCGCCACGATCTTCACGTCAGCAGCCCCCGCCTCCCGCGCGTACTGCGCCACCGCCTCGGCCGTGCGATCCACATCACCCGCACGGTCCGGCAGCGAACTCACCGACGGGATCGCCACCAGAGTGGCGAGGTCGGAAAGAACTCCGGGCAGCAGGTCGGTCACACGGGCGCGCAGGTCGGTCATGGGCCCAACCCTATGCCCGGGTAGGCTGCGCAGGTGACTTCGCAGGGCTGGCCGTGGTGGGTGCTCGCCCCCATCGCCGGCATCGGGGGACTGGCCGCGTCGGCGTCCTTCATGCCCTTCAACGCGTGGCCGCTCGCCTTCGTCGCCGTCGCCACCCTCGCGTGGGCCACCCACCGTGCCTCGACCACCCGCGCAGCCGTCCTCGTCGGTTGGGCGTTCGGGCTGCTCTTCATGTTCACGTCGCTCATCTGGCAGACCTCGATCATGATCGCCTCCTACGCCGGTCTCTCCCTCACCTTCTCGCTCTTCTACGCGGCCCTGGGCGGCGCCCTCCACCTCACCCGCACGCTCCCCGCAAGCCCCCTGTGGGGCGCAGCAGCCTGGACCCTCATGGAGTTCGGCACCTCCGTCTTCCCCTTCGACGGCTTCGCCTGGATGCGCCTGGGCTACACCCAACTCGACTCCTGGCTCGCCGGCTTCTACCCCATCGCGGGTGCCGCGTCCGTCACCTTCATCGTCGCCCTCCTCGGCCACCTGATGGCCCACCTCGCCCTCCGCCCGAACCTGAGGCGCGCCACCGCCGTCGCCGCAACAACCGTCATCACCCTCGCCATCGGCCTGGCCGGGCTCGCCTGGGCGCCCCATCAGCCCGAGTCGGCCGAGACCGTCAACGTCGGCTGGGTGCAGCCCGGTGCGCCGGGCGGAGGCGTGTACGGGCTCGGCGAGGCGCGCACGATCACCCTCAACACCCAGCAAGAGACCGGACGCCTCGCGGCCCGGGTCCGCTCCGGCCAGGAACCGGCCCCCGACTTCGTCGTCTGGCCCGAGAACTCCACCGACATGGATCCGCGCCGCGATGCCCCCACCGCCGCCGCCGTGGACGCCGCCGTGGCCGACATCAGCGTCCCCGTCATCGTGGGCTCGATCTACACCGACGACGCCCGCCAGGAGCGCCAGACCGTTGCCGTCCGCTACGACGACGCCGGCGCCGAGCTCGTCTACGCCAAGCGCAACCTCGTTCCGTTCGGGGAGTGGATCCCGTTCCGCCAGTTCTTCCTGCCGCTCATCCCGCAGTTGGCCTACGTCGGCTACCAGTCCGTCCCCGGCACCACCGCGGGCCACTTCCCGGTCACCCTCGCCGACGGCCGCACCATCGAGGCCGGCGTGGCGATCTGCTACGAGGTGATCTACCCCGAGACCCTCTACGACGCCGCCAGGAACGCCCAGGTCATGCTCGTGCAGAGCAGCAACGCCATGTACCAGGGCACGATCCAGATCGACCAGCAGTTCGCCGCAACGCGGGTGCGTGCCGCGGAGATGCGCCGCGAGGTCCTCGTCGTCACCACGACCGGCGTGTCGGGCCTGATCGGCCAGCGCGGCGAGGTGCTCGACCTGGCCCCGGGCTCGGTGGGGGCGTCCGGCGTCCACACGCTGCCGTTGCGCGCCACGACCACCCCGGCCATGGTGGCCGCCCGCTGGGTGGAGTACGTTCTCGCCGCCCAGGGTGCGCTCGGGGTCGCGGTGGGCGTCATCGCGCTTCGGTCCCGCCGCCGAGGTGGGACAATGGAGGGTAGCCCGGTCCCAGCCGGGGAAGTGAGGAGCTGAAACCCATGCCGCAGTCGTATGCCGATCTCGGTCGGATCCTGGTCATCATCCCGACCTACAACGAGATCGACAACGTCGACATGATCACCGGACGCCTCCGCGCCTCGGTGCCCGAAGCCCACATCCTCGTCGTCGACGACAACTCACCTGACGGCACCGGACGCCGCGCCGACGAGCTCGCCGCCACCGACGACCACCTCCACGTCCTGCACCGCCAGGGCAAGGAGGGCCTCGGTGCCGCCTACAAGGCCGGCTTCGCGTGGGGGCTCGAGCGGGACTACGACGTCATCGTCGAGTTCGACGCCGACGGCTCCCACCAGCCCGAGCAACTGCCCCGCGTCCTCGCCGGCCTGCACGACGCCGACATGGTCAAGGGCTCCCGCTGGGTGCCGGGCGGCTCGGTCGTGAACTGGCCGCTGCACCGCGAGCTGCTCAGCCGCGGCGGGTCGATCTACACCCGCCTCATGCTCGGCCTGCCGGTCAAGGACATCACGGGCGGCCTCAACGCCTTCCGCGCCCCGACGCTCCGCGCGATCCTCAACGACCCGATCGACGGCCAGGGCTACGGCATCCAGCGCGACCTCACCTGGAACGCCCACAAGCGCGGCTTCCGCATCGCCGAGGTGCCGATCGAGTTCATCGAGCGCACCCACGGTGAGTCGAAGATGAGCGGCAACGTCGTCAAGGAGGCGATGATCCGCACCACCGAGCTCGGCGTCAAGCACCGCGGCGCCCAGCTCAAGGACGCCCTCGCCCGCCTCCGCGGCCGCTCCGAGCACGCGGGCGAGGTGGCCGGCCGGTTCGTTGGCGCGGTCTCGAGGGCCGCGGGGGACGCGACCCGGGAGTTCCGCAACGGGAAGGGCCGCTGATGCGCCGCGCCCCGTGGATCCTGCTGGGCCTCGGCGCCCTCGCCGTCGCCGAGATCGCGCTGCTCGTCTGGGTGGCCGGCGAAATCGGCGTCCTCTGGACCCTCGGTGTCCTGCTCGCCCTCGCCGCCATCGGTGGTTTCCTCCTGCGCCGCGAGGGGGCCCGCGCGTGGGCGTCCCTGCGTGAGGCCCAAGCCTCGCCCGAGGCGGCGGGTCGCACGATCTCGGACGCCGCCCTCGTCCTCGTGGGCGGGCTGCTGCTGATGCTGCCCGGCTTCCTCACCGACGTGCTCGGCATCATCTGCCTGGTGCCCGTCACCCGCCCGCTGGCCCGCCGCGGCGTCCAAGCGGTGCTGCACTCAGCCACCCGCCGCTACCGCGACCAGGCCGACCTGCTGGACGCGAAACTGCGCCCGGACACGGTGGTGCGTCCGGACGCAGCGGTTCGTCGCGACCCCGAGGACCCGACGGTCATCAGGGGCGAGATCGTCGACTAGGAATCCTTGCGGATCTCCTCCAGTCGCTCGGCCAGGATGTCCTCCAGCTCCTCGATGGAGCGGCGCTCCCGCAGCATGTCCCAGTGGGTGCGCGGGGGCTTGACCTCCTTGGGTTCGGGCTCGACGCCGTCGGAACGGCGAGCCATCTGGCCACAGCGCGCGCACTCCCACTCGGTGGGGAGTTCGGCCTCTGCGGCGAACGGAATCGTGAAGTGGTGCCCATTGGGGCAGTCGAACGAGGTCTCCTGGCGGGGTGCCAGTTCGACGCCCGCAGGATCGGCCAGGCTCTTCGAGCCCAGACCCTGACCCCTCAGTGCCTTGTCTGCCATCGCGTCCTCCTTCGTCACCCCCAACGCTACCGGGCCGGGTCAATGTTCCCGAAGGGGGTGACGATCTCAGATCTCGCCGTGGGCGTGATGCTCCTTGACGGGGATCAGCACGAGTAGGCCTGCCAGCAGGATCAGCACGATGCCGAGGATGCCCCAGTAGGCGGTGTTCTCCTCGCCGGTGATGGACGCCCCCAGCCCGACCGCGAGGCCGAAGGCCGCGGGTGCCAGGAACGAGATCGCCCGCCCGGTGGTGGCGTACAGCCCGAAGATCTCGCCCGACTTGCCCTCGGGGATCAGGCGGGCGAGGAACGACCGGGACGCCGACTGCGCCGGCCCCACGAACGCGGTCATGCCCATGCCGAGCGTCCAGAAGATGATCTGGCCGCGGTCGTGCAGGAAGAAGACGCCCAGCCCCAGCGCCACGAGCGCCCCCAGCGAGATCAGGATGACCTTCTTGGGCCCGATCCAGTCATCGACGAAGCCGAAGAGGATCGTGGACACGCCGGCCACCACGTTGGCCACCGCGCCGAACACGATCACGTCGCCGGGGGAGAAACCGAAGGTCAGCGACGCGAGCACGGCCCCGAAGGCGAACACGCCGGACAACCCATCGCGGAACAAGGCCGACGCAGCCAGGAAGAACACGGTGTGCGGGCTGGAGCGCCACAGGTTGCGGATCGACTCGAACAGCAGCCGGTAGGACGCCACCAGGCCCACCTTGGCGGAGGCCTGGGTGCGCGGTTTGTCCTTCAGCGCCACGAACGTCGGGATCGTGAACAGCAGGATCCAGATGCCGCACACGATCATCGACACGCGGATGTCCATGCCGTCCGCGTTGGTGACGCCGAACAGGCCGACCTCGGGGGAGATGAACCCGAAGTAGAGCACGAGCAGCGCGACGATGCCGCCGAGGTAGCCCAAGCCCCAGCCGAAGCCCGAGACACGACCCACGTTGGCCTTGGTCGAGACCTCGTCGATCAGCGAGTAGTAGTTGACGTTGGCCAGTTCGCCGATGATCGAGGCGACGGCGAGGATGCCGAGGCCGAGCCACAGGTACTCCGGCGCGGGGCGCACGAAGAACAGGGCCGCGGCCAGGGCGGCGATGAGCCAGGTCTGCCAGCGCAGGTTGAACACGGTCCGTCCGGTGCGGTCGGAGCGCTGCCCCAGCACGGGGGCGATGAGCGCGACCACCAGGCCGGCGAGTCCGGTCGACAGCGCGAGCGCCTGCGCGGTGTCGTTCTCGGGCCCGAACGCCCGCCCGGTGATGTAGACGCTGAAGACGAACGTGATGATGACGGTGTTGAGCGGCTGGGTGCCCCAGTCCCACATCGCCCAGGACCACACCTTGCGGGCGGGCTGGGGCCGGTTCCCCTCGAGGGCCGAGCCCTCGACCGGCTGCGCGTTGGTCATGCGTGTCCTTCCCAGAGGTCCCGCTCGACCAGGACGGCCTTGAGCGTGGCGAGGTCGTCGGTGACGATGCCGTCGACACCGAGGTCGATGAGCCGCTCCATGGTCGGGCGGTCGTTGATGGTCCACACGTGCACGACCGCGCCGGCGCGGTGCGCCGCGTCGACCATGCCGCGCGTCAGCAGCCGCGCTCCGGTGCGCGGCTCGTGCTCCGGCATCTGGAAGGCCT
>CALMPQ010000086.1 GCA_937872005.1 uncultured Propioniciclava sp. | reverse complement strand
TCGGCCTCATGTGGCTCAGCGCTCGGGCGCGCTCATCGAATCCGCGGCGCGCCCTCGTGCAGCGGATCGCCGTGCTGGGTGGGGTCGGGCTTGCCCACCAGCTGCTGCTGCCGGGCGAGGCCCTGCTGCCGTACGCGATCGTCGCGGCGGTGCTCCTGCTGCCCAGCACCTGGCTGCCGCGCTCGTGCCCGTGGTGCCCGCCGCGTGGTTCGCCGCCCAGTGGCAGTTGGCCGACCCGTTGAACGCCGGCTTCAGCGAGGCCGGCTCCGTCGCGGGCCTGCTGATGGCGGTCGGCTACACGGGTGCGATCGTCGCGCTGCTCGGCGTGCCGGGGGTGCGTAACGTCCTGCGCGGCCTGTTCGCCCCGCTCGGCCGCATGGCCCTGACGAGCTACCTGACCGCGACGGTGCTGATGGTCGCGGCGTCCCCGCTGCGCAGCGTGCTGGGCGTTCCGGTCGAGGGGGAGGGCGCGTGGCAGGCGGCGCTGCTGATCTCCGCCGGGATCCTGGCCGCGCAGTGGCTGGCCAGCACCCTTTGGCTGCGCCACCACGCCCAAGGGCCGCTCGAAGCGCTGTGGCGGCGACTGATCTGGTGGGGCGTGCCCCGCGGGTAGGGTGTCGGCCGTGACCGAACGATTCGATGGACGCCGCCCCGACCAGCTCCGCGAGGTGCGCATCACGCGCAACTGGCTCGACCACGCCGAGGGCTCGGTGCTCGTCGAGTTCGGCAAAACCCGCGTGCTGGTGGCGGCATCGGTGACGGAGGGCGTCCCGCGCTGGCTGAGGGGCCAGGGCAAGGGCTGGGTGACGGCTGAGTACGAGATGCTGCCGCGCTCGACCCACACCCGCTCCGACCGCGAGTCGCGCAAGGGGCGCGTCGGCGGACGCACGCACGAGATCTCGCGCTTGATCGGGCGCGCGCTGCGCGCGGTCATCGACTACGAGGCGCTCGGCGAGAACACGATCGTCATCGACTGCGACGTGCTGCAGGCCGACGGCGGGACGCGCACGGCGTCCATCACCGGTGCCTACGTGGCGCTGGCCGACGCGGTGGCGTACCTGCGTTCACGCGGTGCGCTGGTGGGGGAGCCGCTCAAGGGGTCGGTCGCGGCGATCTCGGTCGGCGTGGTCGACGGCGTGCCCGTGCTCGACCTGCCCTATGAGGAGGACTCGGCCGCCGAGGTCGACATGAACATCGTCTGCACCGGCGAAGGACGCCTCATCGAGGTGCAGGGCACCGCCGAGGGCGAGCCGTTCGACCGCGCGTTGATGGACCAGTTGCTCGACCTCGGCCAGGCCGGCTGCGCCGAACTCACCCGGCTACAGCAGGCGGCGTTGCAGGGCTGAGGTTCGGCCCGCACTCCACCCCGTCGGGCTCGACGTGCACGCTCGCGCGGTCCAGGTGGCGCACGGACGCCGCCAGCCTGCGGTGCACCTCCTCCGCAATCGCGTGCCCGGCGGCGACGCTGAGCGTGGGGTCGACCGTCACGTCGAGGTCGGCCTCGAGGCGGTGGCCGGTCCAGCGCGCGCGGGCGCGGGCGATGCCAAGGACGCCGGGGGTCTCGGACGCCACCGCCTCGATCTGGTCGAGGGTGCCGTCTTCGATGCCGTCCATGAGGCGGTGCAGCGTGACACGCAACGAGCTGACGAGCACCCCGATGATGACGACGGCGATCAGCAGGCCGACCAGGGCGTCCGCCTGCGGGAATCCCAGCCAGGCGCCGATCGCGCCACCGATGACGGCGAGTGAGGTGAGGGCGTCCGTGCGGGCGTGCTGGCCCTCGGCGACGAGGGCGGCCGAGCCGATGCGGCGTCCGACGACGATGCGGTAGCGGGCGACGAGCTCGTTGCCGAGCGCGCCCACGACTCCGGCGGCGAACACCCAGCCCAGGTTCGTGAGGGAGCGCGGCTCGACGAAGGCGCGCACGGACTCCCAGATGATCAGGCCAGCCGACAGGGCGATGACGAGGCCGATCAGCAGCCCGACGAGGTCCTCGGCGCGGCGGAACCCGAACGGGTACCGGCGGGTGGGGGCGCGGCGTCCGAGCCGGAAGGCGATGATCAGCGGGATCGTCGTGGCCAGGTGGCCCAGATTGTGCAGGGTGTCGGCGAGCAGGCCGATCGAGCCGCTGATCGCGACGATGACCACCTGCAGCACGGCGGTGGCGCCCATGCCGGCGAGGCTGATCCACGCGGCCTTGATGCCCTCGGCGCTGGCCTGCTCGGCGGTCTGGATCGCCTCGGTGTGGTCGTGCGTGTGCGGCGTCAGGGCGTGCTTGATGCGGCCCCAGACCCCGTGGTCGTGTTCATGGGCATGATCGTGGTGGTCATGACCATGGTCGTGCTCGTGCGCCATGCCCCAATACTTGCACAACTTCGCAGATAGTTGGGTTTGGGGTAGCCTCAGGACCATGCACGAAGCCCCCCTGCTGGCCGTCCCCGACGAGGAGCACGCCCGGTTGGCGAGCGAGACGTTCCGGATGCTGGCCGAGCCCACCCGGGTCAAGATCCTCTGGGCGCTGCTCCAGGGGGAGTCCACCGTCGGCAGCCTCGCCGAGCTGGTCGACGCGAGCCCGACCGCGGTGAGCCAGCACCTCGCGAAGCTGCGGCTGGCCGGGCTCGTGACGACCCGGCGGGAGGGCACGTTCGTGCACTACTCGGCGACCGACGCCCACGTGCGCCGCCTGCTCGCCGAGGCCCTGTCGCACGCCGAGCACACCTCGGGGCTGGCGGCGGGCAGTGAGACCCATCGGTACGCCGCCCAGTAGGCTGGCGGGCATGCCACAGCCGATCACCCGGGTCGTCCTGGCCACCCACAACCCGAAGAAGCTCGCCGAGCTCCGTCGCATCGCGGACGCCGCGGGCGCGGACCTGACGGTGGTCGGGTTGGACGAGGTCGGGGCCTTCCCCGAGCCCGCCGAGACCGAGGACACCTTCGAGGGCAACGCGCTGATCAAGGCGCGTGCGGCCTGTGCGGCGACGGGGTTGCCCGCACTGGCCGACGACTCGGGCCTCGAGGTCGATGTGCTGAACCGCATGCCCGGCGTCCGGACCGCACGCTGGGCCGGAGCCAAGGCGTCCGACGAGGCGAACCGTCGGCTCGTGCTGGCGCAGGTCGACGACGTGCCCGAGGGGCGGCGCACCGCCCGCTTCGTGTGCGCCGTCGCGCTGGTGCTGCCCGACGGTCGTGAGGACGTGGTGACCGCCGCCTTGGAGGGCCGGCTCGCGTTCGAGGAGTCGGGCAGCAACGGCTTCGGCTACGATCCGATCTTCATCGCGGACGGCCAGTCGGTCACCAACGCGAACCTCACCCCCGATCAGAAGGACGCCATCAGCCACCGCGGCCAGGCCGTACGCGCGATGGTGGGGCGCATCGTGCAGATGAACGAGGAGACCCGATGACCAACAGCGCCGACGCGCAGTACCTCGAGCTGCTGCGTCGCATCCTCGAGACCGGCGCGGAGAAGTCCGACCGCACCGGCACCGGGACGCTCAGCGTCTTCGGCCACCAGATGCGGTTCGACCTGGCCGACGGCTTCCCGCTGCTGACCACGAAGAAGCTGCACACGCGCTCGATCTTCGGTGAGCTGCTGTGGTTCCTGCGCGGCGACACCAACATCAAGTGGCTGCACGAGAACAACATCACGATCTGGGACGAGTGGGCCGACTCCAACGGCGACCTCGGCCCCGTCTACGGCGCCCAGTGGCGCTCGTGGCCGGCCCCGTCGGGGGAGGAGATCGACCAGATCGCGGGCGTCATCGAGCAGATCCGGAACCGTCCCGACTCCCGCCGCCACGTCGTGGTCGCGTGGAACCCCGCCGAGGTCGACGACATGGCGCTGCCGCCGTGCCACATGATGTTCCAGTTCTACGTGGCCGACGGCAAGCTGAGCTGCCAGATGTACCAACGCTCGGCCGACATGTTCCTCGGGGTGCCGTTCAACATCGCCTCCTACGCCCTGCTGACCCACATGGTCGCCCAGGTCACGGGCCTGCAGCCGGGCGAGTTCATCCACACCTTCGGGGACGCCCACCTCTACTCCAACCACCTCGAGCAGGCGCGGCTGCAGCTCACCCGCGAGCCGCGCGCCCTGCCGGCGCTAAGACTGAACCCCGACGTCACCGAGATCGACCGCTTCGAGCTCAGCGACATCACGCTCGACGGCTACGACCCGCACCCCACGATCAAGGCGCCGATCGCCGTCTGATGGGACGCCCTCGCCACGAGCCCGCCTTCGGCGCGGTCGAACACCGCTTCGGGGGTGGACACAAGCGCGTGCGCGCATGGGACGTCGTCGCCGACCGGGTCGTCGGCACGGACGCCCCGACCTTCGTCCTCGTGCACGGGCTCGGGCTGAGCTCGCGGCTGTTCCGGCCGACCGTCGACCGGCTCCGCCACCACGGTCGCGTCGTGGTGTTCGACCTGCCCGGATTCGGGGGCGTCCCACACCCTAGCGACCCCATGACCATCGAGGAGTTCGCGCGCGCCATCGTCCCGGCTCTGGAGGACCTGGCCGTGCGGCGTCCGGTGCTGGTGGGCCACTCGATGGGCGCGCAGGTGGTCGTCGAGCTGGTCCGGCGTGAGCCTTCGCTGGGCGGCCGGTTGGTGCTGATCGCCCCCGTGGTGTGCGCCCACCAGCGAAGCCTGCCCCAAGTGTTGCTGGGGTTCGTGCGGTCGGCGGCGCACGAGCGCTTCGGGGCGGCGCTGGCCTCGGTGCGCCGCTACGTCGCGGGCGGGCTGCGCTGGCCCCTGGAGATCCTGCCCGCGATGGTGACCTACCCGATCGAGGAGCGCATCCGCGGCGTCGGTGGCCGGTTGGTCATCGTGCGCGGGGAGCACGATCGGCTCTGCCCGGCGGGCTGGGCCGACGACCTGCTCGCCCGCAGCGGCGCCGACGGCGGGGTGATCGTCGCCGAGGGCGCCGCCCACCAGGTGGTGGTCGACGACGCCGACGTGGTCGTGGCGGCGGCGATCGCCGCGGCCGGGCGGGGGCCGTTGCCGTGAACCGGGTGCGGATCGTCGTGCGGGACTGGGCGCACGTGCTCGCCCAGCAGGTGCGCGCCGTGTTCGACCGCACCCCCCTGGACGCCTTCGCGTCGGGTCCGCTGACCCCGGTGGTGCTGGTCCCGGGGATCTGGGAGCCCTGGCGCTACCTGCTGCCCCTGGCCCGCCGGCTGCATGCGCTGGGGCACCCCGTCCACCCGTTGCCGCGCCTCGGCTGGAACGGCCGGGCGATCGAGGAGTCAGTTGCTCTGGCCCGCGAGGAGCTGGTGGGGCTGGGGCTGGACCCGCGGCGTCCGGTGCTGGTGGCCCACTCGAAGGGCGGGCTGATCGGCAAGGCGTTGCTGGTCGACGCGCTGGCCGACCCCGAGGGCCCGGTCGGGCTGGTGGCGGTGTGCACGCCGTTCGGCGGCTCGAAGCTGTCGTGGCGGGTGTTCACGCGGACGCCGCTCGGCCTGTTCGCCCCGGCCGGGGCGGCGATCCTGGCGCTGGCCGCCGAGCGGGTCGTGGACGCCCGGATCGTGTCGATCGCGTCGGCCTGGGACGAGATGATCCCCAACGGGTCGTTCCTGGCGGGGGCGCTGAACATCCGGCTGCCGATGCCGGGGCACTTCCGACCGGTCGCCGATGCCGCGACGGCCAGGCTGGTGCACGAGCACGTCGAGCGCCTCGCCGCCGTCTAGGATCGCCGACATGCCGGTCATCGCCATCGCCATCGTCGCCCGCAACGGAGTGCTCGGCGACGGGGAGAAGCAGCCCTTCGAGTTCGCCGATGACTGGGCGCGCTACAAGCGCGTCACCCTCGGTCACCCCATGATCATGGGCCGGGCCACGCATGACGCGATCGGGCGCTGGCTCCCGGGCCGGACGACCATCATCGTGACGCGCCACCCTGACGCGGTCGAGTTGCCCGACGACCCCCGGGTGGACGCGCGGGTGGTGACGTCGGTCGAGGAGGCATTGGCGATCGCGGCCGAACTCGACGAGACCGTCTACGTCGCCGGGGGCGGCACGGTCTATGCGCAGGCCTGGGATGCGTTGGACGAGCTCGACCTCACCGAGGTGCACGCGGACGCCGAGGGCTCGGTCGTGTTCCCCGCGGTCGATCCCGAGGTCTGGGAGGAGTACCGCCGCGAACCGCGCGGTGAGTTCGACTTCGTGGGCTATCGGCGACGCTAGTAGCCGATCGACCAGCCCTCGAGCAGGCCGCGCACGTAGGCGGCCTGCCCGACGTGCACGGCGGCGTCGTCGATGATGCTCACCAGCCGGACGCCGTGGGTGACGTGGGGCGTCCACCGCATGTCGACGATCTCGTCGAGGTCGTCGTCGGTGAGCCCGCCCGCGTGGGTGGCCACGGCGTCCATCGTTGCGGCGAGGTAGTCGAGGAGGGCATCGGGGTCGGACACGGTCAGGGCGCGCACCGCATCGACGCCGTCGCCGAACCCGAAGTCGCCGGCCCCGCGGTCGACGCCCAATCGGGCGGCCCACTCGCCGGACGCCCAGACCTCGTCCTCGCCGTTGAGCGCAGCCAATTGCACGTCGGCCTGCCGGGCCGCGTGCCACAGCAGCCAGGCGATCGAGTTGTGCCGGCCCTCGGGCAGGGTGTGGAGGGCGTCGGGGGAGAGGCCGTCCAGCACCTGGCTGGCGGCGTCGACGGGGCGGCTGGCGGCGTCGGTCAGGATCGCTCGGGAGTCCATGCCCCGATCCTGCCACGCGCCGGTGACAGACTGGGAGCGATGAGATCGGCCGCCAGCATCCTGCACCTCGACCTCGACGCGTTCTTCGCGGCGGTCGAGCAGCGCGACAAGCCGTCGCTGCGCGGCAAGCCGGTGGTCGTCGGCGGCATCGGGCAGCGCGGGGTGGTGAGCACGGCGTCCTACGAGGCGCGGGTGTTCGGCGTGCACTCGGCGATGCCCACCCACGAGGCGCGCCGGCTGTGCCCGCACGCGGCGTACCTGGCCGGGCGGTTCGGCGCCTACCGCGCGAGCTCGGCGATCGTGATGGGGTTGCTGCGCGAGCTCAGCCCGCTGGTCGAGCCGCTCAGCCTCGACGAGGCCTTCGTCGACCTGGCGGCGGGCTCGGTGGCGAGTTTCTCCGAGGACGCCCTGGTCACCCTGGCCGAGTCGTTGCGGGCGAAGCTGCACGAGGAGACGGGCGGGCTGACGGCGTCCGTGGGTATCGGGACGAGCAAGTTCATGGCCAAGGTCGCCAGCGAGTTGGCCAAGCCCAACGGCGTCCGGGTGGTGGTGCCCGGCACCGAGCTGGACACGATCGCGGACCTGCCGGCGCGGGCGATCCCCGGGGTGGGGCCCGCGACGATGGAGCGGCTGGCCCGGCTGGGCGTCAAGACCGTGGCCGACATCCGCGAGTTGAGCCACGGCGAGGTCGTCCGTGAACTGGGCAAGGCGCAGGGGGAGTGGGTGCGCTCGCTCGCCTTCGCGCAGGACGACCGGCCCGTCGTGGCCGAACGCGAGGCGAAGTCGATCTCGGTGGAGGACACGTTCGAGACCGACCTCACCGACCGGGCCGAGCTGGACGCGATCATCGAGCGCGATGCGCGGATCGTGGCCGAGCGGCTCGGGCGTTCGGGACTGTTCGCGCGCACCGTGACCTTGAAGGCGAAGCGGCCCGACTTCACGATCCTGTCGCGGTCGCTGACCTTGTCGGGGGCCACCGACCGCCCGGACGCGATCGCCCGCATCGCCCGCGGGCTGCTCGATGGGCTGCCGATCGAGTCCGGCTTCCGCCTGTTGGGGGTCGGTGTGGCGAACTTCACCGAGGCCGCCCAGGAAGAGCTCTTCGAACCGGACGCCGTG